>JAYEOD010000026.1:0-5955 GCA_034722575.1 Bacteroidota bacterium
GAAATTCCGGTTTTGCATATAATCGGATCGCAAACCGATATCAAATTCCTTAACGCATTAAAAACCGGACAAAAAATAGAAAATATCAATAATAGCTACAACCAGCCAACAGCCAATGTCAACGAACAATTTACTCTTTTTACATTAAGCGAATCGACAAAATCGTGGATAAAAAACACTCCTCCTCTAACAGTTCCTTTCGGCGATTACTCTGTAGCACCATCTTTAAACACACTTCTTTTTCAGCAAATCGGCAATATTAAAACACAAAAACCACTGATAACACTATCCGGAAACGGAAATAAGAAAACCGGCATAATAAACGGCACAGGCATTTGGAAATGGAGAATGCAGGATTATATAGATAACAATAACCACGAACATTTCAACTCTTTTATCAGTAAAATAGTTCAGTATTTAAGCATCCGTAAAGAAAAAGGACGCTTTAGAATAGAACATAACAAAACCTATTTGCAATCGGAACAAGCTGTTTTTTATGCTGAGCTATACAACAAATCATATAAACTCATTAACGATTCCGATGTCTCGATACATCTGTACAAAAGCGATTCGATAGATTATGAGTTTACTTTTGATAAGACAGACAAAAAATACCGATTAGATGCAGGTAATTTACCGGAGGGTATTTATTCATTTGTAGCCACCACAAAACAGGGAGGCAAAACATTCAGCAAAACAGGCAAATTTGTGGTTAGTGCTATCCGTAAAGAACAACTAAACACCACTGCAAACCATAAATTACTAAAACAATTAGCCGAACAAAATGATGGCGAAATGCATCGTGTAAACGAAATAAGCAAGCTCAAAGACTTGCTACTAAACACAAATGCACAGCCGGTAGTTTATAACGACAAAAGTTACAATTTGCTGTTAAACAACAGTTGGGCTTTAATTTTAATTATTTTTACGCTTTCGCTAGAATGGTTTCTACGTAAATATAACGGAGGATATTAATGTTTTTCTACATATCAAAAATAATCGGTTATCCGATAAATCAAATGGCATGGATTTTTATGCTATTACCGGCAACAGTTTTTATCAGAAAGAAAAACGCACTATACCAATGGCACTTACTAATTCACGAGTGGATTGGTTTTATAACTTATAAAACAACAGAATATATATATGAATATTATGGGAACAACAATACTTTGGATTATAATAGGGATTTTGATTTTTGATTTTGCTTTTGAGCAAATACTCGATTATTTAAACACATCGCGCTGGAGCGATAAAGTACCTAACGCTTTAAAAGATATTATTGATGAAAAGAAATACAAAAAGTCGAAACATTACTACAAAACTAACGGACGATTTTCGTTAATCATCAGCACCATTTCGTTAATCGGAATGCTTGCTATGTTATATTTTAACGGTTTTGCTTTTGTAGATGGGATTGTACGTAACTGGACAAAAAGTCCTGTGCTTATGGCGCTTCTGTTTTTTGGTGTATTAGGTCTGGTTAGCGATATTATTACTACACCATTTTCTCTTTATAAAACATTTGTTATTGAAGAAAAATTCGGTTTTAATAAAACAACGCTAAAAACTTTCTTTTTAGATAAAATTAAGGGATGGCTGATTGGCGCTATAATTGGTGGTGGACTGCTAGCACTAATAGTGTGGATTTACGAATCGACAGGGAATATGTTTTGGATAATAGCGTGGGCGGTAATGTCGCTCTTTACTATTTTTGTTACAATGTTTTATACTTCGCTAATTGTTCCACTTTTCAACAAACTAACTCCTTTAGAAGATGGCGAGCTAAGAGATGAGATTGAGACTTTTGCAAAAAAAGTAGGTTACAAACTCGATAATATTTTTATTATCGATGGCTCGAAACGAAGCTCCAAAGCAAATGCATATTTTTCTGGATTAGGCTCGAAGAAAAAAATTGTTCTTTTTGATACTTTGATAAAAGATCATACCAAAGAAGAACTTGTTGGTGTTTTGGCTCACGAAATAGGTCATTACAAAAAAAGACACACTTTAGCCAATGTAATTCTGGCAACCCTACAAACAGGGCTAATGCTCTTCATATTATCTTTTTTTATTGATAAAAATACAATGTGGCCGCAATATTTAGCAAATGCATTAGGATCGAAAGAAGCGGGATTTCATCTTGGGATATTAGCATTCGGGATGCTTTACTCTCCGCTTTCATTGGTATTAGGAATAATAATGAACATTATCAGTCGCAAAAACGAATTTGCTGCCGATAAATTTGCTGCTGAAAATTATGATGGAAAACCTTTACAAGATGCTTTGAAAAAACTATCAGTAAATCATCTGAGTAATTTAAATCCACATCCGGCATATGTTTTTGTTCACTACTCACATCCTCCGCTGTTACAACGTTTGAAGGGAATTGAGGAGAATAATTGTATAAGTTAAGAGTCAGCAGGATTTTGATAAACCTTCAAGGTTTTAAAAACCTTGAAGGTTTACAACTGGATTAATTCGATCCAAATTAAGTTCTCCATTATCGCCCTCATACCTAACAGCCATATAATACCAATTGAACAGCTTAAAAGCCGTTAAAAACATGCTACAATATACCCCTTCAGTCATATCGACACCAGTTCTATATTTCTATATATAGATACCTGTTGATAAGATTCCATACAAACAACACGTATTAACTTTTCTTATATATTAAATGATATTAGGATTAAAAATATATTTTACCTTTGGCAGCAATTTCAGAATAATAAAAAATAAACCATGCAAAATAATATCAAAATTGTTTCTGCTGAGGAGGCAGTTAAAGTAATAAAATCGGGTGATAGAATTCATATGCACAGTGTATCGTGTGCGCCACAAAAGCTAATTACAGCTATGTGCGAACGCGGTAGAAGAAAAGAATTCTACAATGTAAAAATTCAACATTTACATATCGAAGGTCCTGCACCTTATTCTGCACCTGAATTTGAAGGTATCTTTCAATTAGAATCTTTTTTTGTTGGTCATAATGTTCGTAAAGATACTCAGGCAGGATATGCTGATTATATCCCGGTATTTTTACACGAAACACAACGATTAATCAGAGAAGGTTATACTAAAGTAAATATCGCCATGGTACAGGTTTCTACACCTGACAAACATGGATATGTTTCTTTGGGAACATCAGTTGATGCAACATTAGCGGCAGTACAAACAGCAGACACAGTAATTGCTGTTATCAACCCTAACATGCCAAGAGCACTTGGCGATGCCATGATTAAGACTAGTTGTATTGATATTTTCTGCGAAGACAAGACACCTCTCATCGAAGCGATTTTTGGAGAACCTACAGAAATTGAAGCAAAAATAGGACAAAATGCTGCAAATTTAATTGAAGATGGAGCAACACTTCAAATGGGTATAGGAGCTATTCCAAATGCAGTTTTGACTCAACTTGGTAATCACAAAAACTTAGGTATTCATACAGAGATGTTTGCTGATGGAGTATTACCTTTAGTTGAAAAAGGAATTATTAATGGTTCGAAGAAAGGAATTGATGTTGGTAAAATGACCTCTACTTTCTTAATGGGAAGTAAAACATTATATGACTTTGTTGATGATAACCCCGGAGTAGTGATGAAAGATGTGGGTTATACTAACGATATTAATATGATTTCTTTAAACCCAAAAGTAACAGCTATTAACTCGGCACTACAGGTAGACTTAACAGGTCAGGTTTGTTCTGACTCTATTGGAACGAAATTTTATTCCGGTGTTGGTGGTCAAATCGACTTTATTCGTGGTGCATCGATGAGTAAGGGTGGAAAACCAATAATTGCTATGCCATCAGTAACTGCAAAAGGAGTGAGCAAAATTGCTCCGGTATTACTTTCGGGAGCCGGTGTTGTAACAACACGTTCGAATATGCACTGGCTAGTGACTGAATATGGAGCAGTTAATTTATATGGAAGAACACTGCAAGACAGAGCAAAACTTATTATAAGTATTTCTCATCCTGATCATAGAGAAAGTCTTGACAGAGCAGCCTTTGAACGTTTTGGCCCTCACTTCCATTTCGTACCAAAGAAGATTTAAGACTGAGGTTGAGAGTGAGACTGAGACTGAGACTGAGACTGAGACTGAGGTTGAGGTTGAGGTTGAGGTTGAGGTTAAGAAAAAGCCGCTTTAAAAAATTAAAGCGGCTTTTTTTATTTTAAAAAATCATAATTTATTTTATAGCCAAGCTGTTAATTAAGAGATTAGCAGAGGCCGGGTTTGTTGCCAGAGGAACATTGTGCACATCACATAACCTCATAAGCATTTGAACATCCGGTTCATGAGGATGCTTTCCCAAAGGATCGCGGAAGAAAAATACCATCACAATTTTACCTTCAGAAACAAGTCCACCAATTTGTGCATCACCACCTAACGGTCCACTATTATACCTTTTTACTTCATACCCTGCATCTTGGGCATGTCTGCCGGTAGTACCGGTAGATACCAGTTTAAACTCCTTTAACAGCTCCTTATTTTTATTTAAAAAAGCCACCATTTCAGCTTTCTTTCCATCATGAGCTATTATCGCAATACATTGTTTTTCCATAGGTATATTTTTTTAACTGAACAAACTATCTATCTCCTTACTAACCCAATCTCTATCAGCATCAATATCGAATATTTTAGCAGGTTTTAAATAAAACAATTCTTTTTCATTTTGCAATCTTTGTTCTCCACCGCCGGTAATATTTAGCATTATAGTAGCATCTTTTTCAACAACACCATTTTTTACTGCATCAATAAGAGTAGCTGTAGCAGTAGCTGCTGCGGAATGAATATCATTACCTTCCAATTTTTTAAACAACTCTGCTGCTGCCAACAGTTTTTCATTACTAACTGTTAGCACATCACCACCGGTATCTTTTAAAGCATCGTATAAACCACCTGCTAAAGAGTAAGCCGGCTTACGATTCGACAATACTTTTGATATTATTTTATCAACTTTTTTACGAGCTTCATCATCATCCATAGGCAATATTTCTCTTGAATCAGCTCTCCATGCCTCTTGCAAAATCACAAAAGGCTCATTTTGAGCTACCATCAATTTCATTTTATTATTGCCATAACGTCCATCTTCAATAAAACGCATATTAGCTTCCCATGCCGATATTGCCCCTGTACTACTTCCTACAGCCTGAAAATAATAATCAGGAATACGTCCAATAGTAGTAACGGCAGAAAGCACTGTTGTACCCATTCCTTCGCGACGAGCTACATTTTTTGCTCCACCTTCCGGGAAAAAGCGATCTAATTCTATTGCTATATTCGAAAGATGAATAGCATCATAATAATCGCTACCTGCTTTCGAAGAAATTAGTTTAACACAATCGTTAATAGGTTTGTCAAACCATAAATCTTTAATATAATCTTCGGGAACAACTAATAACAAGGGGATATTATTATCCGAGCAAACTCGTGCAAACGATCGAGCAGTATTTCCGGCAGAAGCAACAACAAGAATTTTATCAGAATTATTATCCATTCGTCCACAAACAGTATAAGCTTCTGTCTCTTTAAAAGAACATGTACGCATCATAGCACCTTTTTCAGGCCAGTAGCCGCTAAAAGTAATCCACAAATTCGACAAACCAAGTTCTTTAGCAAGTCCTTCGCTTTTATAAGTTACCGGAGGAGCAGACCCCTCTAACATACGCTGCACAGGCATCCAATCGGCAAAAGTATATAAACCATACGCCTCACCTTTCAATTCTAATTGTTTTTTTTCATACACTGTTCTTACAAATCCCGGAGTAGTTTCTCCCGGTGCTGCAAGCATCCATCCGCTATCATCATATATTTTTTCCGACGCTACTGATTGCAGCTTATAATTTGTTTTCTCTAATTTCATAAGAATAAAATATTTTTCAATAAAGAGCAAATTTAACAAAATAAAATTATTATTAAAAAATAAGAACAAAAACAATTACAAAAACC
>JAYEOD010000027.1:0-5954 GCA_034722575.1 Bacteroidota bacterium
AAGCAATTACAAGGTAAATACACCCTAATTGTAGCTACAAAAGGCGATTTATTAGATCAAGAACGCAAGTTAAAAAAATCGGGATTAGAGAAATATTTTCATCATATTGAGGTGATGTCTGACAAAACAGAAATCAATTACCAAAACCTTTTAAACCATCTTGATATTAATCCGAAAGAGTTTTTAATGGTAGGGAATTCTGTGAAATCAGATATCATGCCGGTTATAAACATTGGCGGGCAGGCTATTCACATACCATTTTACACTACATGGGTTCACGAGGAATTTTTAAACGCTCCATCAAATAAATTTATCTCTTTAGAAAAGGTTTCGGAAATTTTGGAGTTATTAAAGTAGATAACAGTCACTGCTTCACTGTTTTAAAAAAAACTAAAACAGTGAAGCGGTCACTCACAATCTATCACAATAAACTATTCAGATAAAACCCTTTTACCGAATCATCTACATCATTGTAAAACAACTCTAAATCTTTATCATTAGTTTTTCCTTTTCGGATAAATTTTTCTAACAAAGCCTCTCCTTTACGATAAATTATTTTCTCGAAAGGTTTTATTTTTTGAACTATTCCTGTATTTTGCTTATTAGCAACCACACTCATATTCATATACGCTTGTCCCGAACCACGAGAGATAGGATACATTTTATGCTTCAGCTCCAAACTCCAATCGCATAGCTGCGAATGTTGCTTTGCTGATGCAGTAAGAATAGTTGGAAGATTTTTATTAACCCACACAGGTATAGTAACCGAGCTTATTGGATTTCCTATTATACTCCAAAGTGTAGTTAAAGAAGGATCTTCACCCTTTTTTACACCCTGAATAGTCATTGAGGCAGTAGTGCTATATCTAACAATACAATCGGTATTATACACATACTTTGAACCGGAATTGTCTGTGGGAAGATTATCGTACAAATCAACATCTGTTAAAGAGTTATAAAGCGATCTGCTAACATCGTTCATCAAAAACCGAACATTTATATTACCCGCACCCGCAGCTTCGTAAAACAATTCAGAAGCAGTTTGAAAACGGATAAATCCATATCCTACATTTGCTTTACCTATATTAGAATAATTAGTACGAATAATATAACCCAAAGGAGCCTCCTCGGCACTATTAGCATCGTATTTCACATACTTAAAATCACTTGTTTCGTAATAAGCGGCACCACCATTGGCGTCAATAACGCCAAAATTTGCTTCCAATCCCATAGGACGCGGAAGAGTATCGAGAAAGTTCTCAAAATCTGTAAGAGTAGCACAATTCTCTAGTGCCATACGCATAACAACACCTTCTCTATCGCGCACCAAAGAAGTATCATTTTCTCTGATATTAAAAGAAGCCGAATTCATAATAGCAAATCCGGCTTCATTAGCACCACTCCATACCTGCATCGCTTCATCCTCAGAATTCACCAGGCCAACAAAAGAAAATTTTCCTTCATCAAAATACATCAACTTATTATCATCGGTACCTGTATCTCGAAGTTTCCAAAGTAAAGGGCGACCATCGTTAGTATATTTCCCCGATATCACCGCAGTAGTGCAGGCATAAGAAACATTTGTCGCAACTAGTGCGACAAATGTTATAAAAAATAGTATGCTACGCATACTTATTCTTTTATAATTTTAATCAACTCTACTTCAAATGCTAATGGAGTGTGAGGAGGAATAACATTTCCCGCACCTTGTGCACCATAAGCCAATTCAGAAGGAACAAAAATAAGTAGTTTTCCACCCTCTTTCATTAACTGAATAGCTTCTTGCCATCCTTTAATAACGCCATTTACAGGAAAAGTAACAGGTTCTCCTCTATCTACAGAGCTGTCAAAAACCTTACCATCTAATAAAGTACCGTGATAATGAACAGAAACATTATCTTCGGCAGCCGGCATAGCGCCTTCACCCTCTTTAATTACTTTATATTGTAATCCTGACTCAGTAGTAATAATATCCTCTTTCTTACCATTCTCTGCAAAGAAATTAGCTTGTATTTCTGCTTGTTGATTAGCAACTTTTTCCTGAATCTCTTTAAAATATTCGTTAACTATTTCGTTAACCTCTTTTTCGTCAATTTCAAGTTTTTTGTTTTCAATCACATTGCGCAATCCACTAATAAAATCGTCAACATTCTCTAATTTAAACTCTTGTTGCTTAAGGTTTGCACCAACTGTAACACCTAAACTATAACTTAATTTATCCATAATAAATATTTAATAATGTTTAATTTGCGCAAAAATATGAGTTTTTTTATCAACAACAAATAATAGTTGCCACGGATTTACGGATGATTTTAAAAAAAATAACAGAACCATGAATCCATAGTAAAAAACTCCTCGGGACAAGCCCACTAGATATTATAATCCTAGAAAAAAAAATGGCAGTGTTTACTTTGAGGTAAACCTGCCATTTTTTTGGGTATAAAAACATATTATTTTATCGTTGATGCAGTCCACACTCCTTTGTTTCGGGATTTTCCCACCACCATCTTCCGGCGCGCACATCTTCTCCCTCTACAATAGCTCGAGTACATGGCTGGCACCCTATACTTGCATATCCTTTATCGTGAAGAGTATTATATGGCACGTTATTATCTTTAATAAAATTCCACACATCATCTTCCGACCAATCGATTAAAGGATTAATTTTCAGTAAACCATTAGCTTCGTCCCACATAACTTTCTCCAATCCAACACGAGTAACAGCTTGTCCACTGCGCAATCCTGTTATCCAAGCATCCAAATGCTTTATAGCACGCATTAACGGATCTGTTTTACGAATCTGGCAACACTGTTTTCTATTCTCTACACTTTTATAAAACAGATTAATTCCCTTTTCATTCACCATCTTCTCAACACTCTCCGAATCGGGGAAATATGCTTTTATCTTAACCTTATATCTCGATTGCGTTTTCTGCATTATTTCGTATGTCTCAGGAAAATGTCTTCCTGTATCGAGCATAAAAATATCTGCCTCCTTATCAATAGCGGCTATCATATGAGTAATCACCTGATCTTCTGCACCAAAACTATTAGCAAAAGCAATTTCTCCATTATATTCGGTCAAAAAATATCTTAATAACTCTTCGGGATTCGAATCCTTAAAGCGTAAATTTAACTCTGCTATATTGTCTTTATTCATTATCTGTTTTTCCATTTAATTACAAAAGTAAGCTTTTTTTAAAACTCAGGCATTATCAATTAATAAACTCTCTTTCATTTTAAAGCCCTTTTCATTTTTCAATACTGTAGCGCACTCTGTATAATAATCATGCTCAAAAAGCAGAGTATAATTATTTTCAACCACTTCATTTAAAAAGGACTCTTTTTCTTCTAATACTTTCATTGGCTGAATATCCACACTCGAAATATACACCAGAGGAATATGAGCCGTTAAAGGAATTAAATCGCTAACATATGCAAAAACCTTACTACCTGTATCAATAATCGGCACTAGCAATCCTTTTGTGTGTCCCTCATACTCTTTCAATACAACTCCTTTAACAAATTCCTTATCGGGATGCGTAAATTTCAGTCTTCCGCTCTCCCTTAACGGGATAAGATTTTCGGGCAAAAACGATGCTGCTTCACGAATATTAGGATTAATAGCCCAGTTCCACTGTGTTTCGCTACACCAATAATCAGCATTCTTAAACAGAGTAACAGAATCGCCATTTTCATTCAAAACAGTAGCACCACCAACATGGTCATCATGTAAATGAGTAAATAACACATCAGTAATTTCATCGGGTGAAACACCAATATTTTTCAAACTATCGAGCAACGAAACGCTATCATCAATATATTTAAACTTATAATATTTTGCATTCTGCTTACGCCCCATTCCTGCATTAACAAGAATTTTTCTTCCTTCCGACTCAATTAACAAGCAACGCGATGCCAGCTTCACCAAATTATTCTCATCTTCGGGATAACTTCTTGTCCACAATGCTTTAGGCACCACACCAAAAGTAACTCCACCATCCATTTTCCAAATATCAGCCATTACCGGCTTTACTGTAACACTCATATATCTATTTTATTTTTATACTTACGTGATTTTTCAAATATATGAATTTTATATTACCAAGAATATTAATAAATTTGTTGGAGGATAAAAAACACCTACACCACATGCAACAATTTCATTTTATAGCAATAGGAGGCAGTGCCATGCACAATTTAGCCATAGCACTTCACAAGCAAGGATATATTATTTCAGGTTCTGACGATGAGATTTTTAACCCATCGAAAAGCCGATTAGAAAAGCACCACCTTCTACCCTCCTCTTTTGGATGGCATCCCGAAAGGATAACAAAAAAATTAGATGGAATTGTGTTAGGAATGCATGCAAAAAAAGATAACCCCGAACTGGCAAAAGCACACGAGCTAAATATCCCAATTTACTCCTATCCGGAATTTTTATACAATCACGCCAAAAACAAAACCCGAATTGTTATTGGTGGCAGTCATGGCAAAACATCCACCACAGCAATGGTTTTACACGTAATGCAAAATTTGAATATCGACACAGATTATATGGTTGGCGCACAACTCGAAGGATTCGATACTATGGTGCGGCTTACCAACAAAGCTAAATATATGGTTTTAGAAGGCGATGAATACCTCACTTCTCCAATAGATCTGCGTCCCAAATTTCATCTTTACAAACCTCATATCGCTGTAATAACAGGAATAGCATGGGATCACATCAATGTATTCCCTACTTTTGATTTCTATGTTGAGCAATTTCGCATCTTTATAAATAAAATAGAAAAAAACGGATC
Source organism: Bacteroidota bacterium (assembly GCA_034722575.1). Classification (GTDB taxonomy): domain Bacteria; phylum Bacteroidota; class Bacteroidia; order Bacteroidales; family JAIPAH01; genus JAIPAH01. The sequence goes on from JAYEOD010000027.1 coordinate 4,806, forward strand.
GTTATTCTATTGCGAAGAAGATGAAGAGGTTAATAGACTTGTTAAAAAAGACTATCCGCATCTTGGAAAAAAAATAGGATATAGCACACCAAAATTTTCTATTGAAAACGGTATTACTGCAATTCATCATAACAATAAAAAATATTATTTAGAGATATTTGGCCGACACAACCTGCTAAACCTCCAAGCCGCAAGATATATTTGCGAAGAGATTGGTATTACTACAGAGGATTTTTACGAAACCATTAAATCATTTAAAGGCGCTTCAAATCGATTAGAAAAAATTGGTGATAATGGTGATATCACTGTATTTAAAGACTTTGCTCATGCGCCATCAAAGCTTAAAGCAACCACTCAAGCCATTAAAGAACAGTTTCACGAAAGGAGAATAATTGCCGCAATGGAATTACATACTTACAGCAGTTTAAGCGCCGAATTTCTCTCGCAATACAGTCATTCGATGGATACTCCTGATTATGCTTTTGTATATTACAATAACCACGCAATAAAACTAAAACGACTTGCCAACCTATCGCCGGAGCAGGTAAAGAGAGCTTTTTTAAGAGATGATTTGAAAGTATTTACCGATAGCACAAAACTTGTAGAGGCTATAAAGACAAAAAACAGAGGAAAAACAGTGGTACTGCTAATGAGTTCGGGGAATTTTGGAGGAATCGACTTAAAAACACTTGCAAACGAATTAACCGAATAGATTTTCTACATACGGTGTTATGTTCATTTATTAATGATGATATAGCACCACATTTTGATTTCTATAATCTGAATATTTTTCTAAAAGCTGTTTAATATGGTTTAACCAGATTATCTGCTCTGTTCTATTCTGCGAGTGTTCTGTTTCAAAATCGTACAACTCTTGCATCTCTTGCATTTTATTAAATACCTTATTATATCGTTTTTTTATAAGCAGATCGAGTTTTTTACAATCACCTAAGTCCATTTCAGCCATCTCCTTTCGCATCATGCGGGCAAAAACCTCTGCTATATCGAAATGTCCCTGTTCATGCTGTAGCAAAATATCGCTAGTTGTTGATTTATCATACCACGATAAATCTTTTCGGAAAAATGAACGTATCTCGATATTTGCTATTATATCAGAATATTTTACTGAATAAAACTAATTCTTCTTTA
>JAYEOD010000028.1:0-5954 GCA_034722575.1 Bacteroidota bacterium
GTGAAGATCATAATTCTGATATTCATATATCTGATATCTCAGCAAATCCATATGCTTCATTAAAATGGAATCATATCAATAAACCAAAAAATAATTTAATTAAATCGAATTTAATTGGGCGCTATAACTATAGTAACATAATGGCAGCAGTAGGTTTCGGCATTCTTTTCGGTGTTCCTGATGAGAATATTAATGCCGCTATCAACAACTACACGCCTAAAAATATGCGTTCGCAATATTTATCTACCGAAAGCAACAAGCTTCTTATTGATGCATATAATGCAAATCCCACCAGCATGAAAGCCGCTCTGCAAAATTTCGATGTAATGAACGCCGCTGCAAAATGTATGATTTTAGGAGAGATGATGGAATTAGGCATCTGGGCTGAGCAAGAACACGAAATATTAGTTGAGCAAATAAATAAAATGAATATCAAAGAAGTTTTTCTTGTAGGAGATATTTTTAAAACATTATCAGATACACTATTACCATCATATAAAGTTTTTTCTACCACAAAAGAGTTATCATCATATTTAGAAAAGAATCCTTTATCAAACAAAACAATTCTTTTAAAAGGCTCTCGCGGCAACAAACTAGAATCATTAATAGAAAAATTATAAGATGCGCATCTACAAAGGAATTGGAATAATGTCGGGTACATCGCTCGATGGAATGGATATCGCTTACTGCAAATTCTACGAAGAGAACAACAAATGGAGATATAAAATACTTTACGCAGAAACAATTCCTTACACAATATTTTGGTCAGAAAAACTCGCTACAGCAGAGACAAAATCAGCTATGGAATTAGCACAAATCAACGTAGATTTTGGATTGCTTACAGCAGAATATATCAACTCCTTTATAAAAAAACACAATATAGCACCGGAATTTATCGCTTCACACGGACATACTATTTTCCATCAGCCCGAAAAATCACTCACGCTACAAATTGGCAGCGGTGCTCATATTGCAACAAAAACCAACACGTTAACAATATACGATTTCCGATCTGTTGATGTTGCAAAAGGAGGACAAGGAGCTCCATTAGTTCCTATTGGCGACATGTTACTTTTTCCGGAATATGATATCTGCTTAAATATTGGCGGCATTGCTAATATCTCCTTTCAAAACAACAACAAAAGAGTAGCCTTTGATATCTGTCCGGCTAATATGGCACTAAACTATTTGGCATCATTAAAAAAATTAAAATACGACGATAAAGGAGCATCTGCAAAACAAGGGGAAATAGATAATACACTTCTTGAAAAACTAAACTCTTTTGATTTTTATCACCAAAAGGGAGCCAAATCATTAGGTAAAGAGTGGTTTATTAAAAACATCAAGCCATTGCTCGATAATACCTCTTTAAATATCAATAACAAACTTTGCACTTTTGTAGAACATATTGCAATTCAAATAAGCCTAGCCACTGATAACATAGGCAATAGCATGCTAATTAGCGGTGGAGGCACCTACAATAATTATCTGATAGAAAGGATAAAACATCATACAAATTATGAGATTACTATACCTCAACAAAAAATTATCGACTATAAAGAGGCTTTGGTATTTGCTTTTTTAGGCGTATTGCGACTTCGCAACCAAGTAAATACACTGCAAAGTGTAACCGGAGCTACTTCTGATTCTGTTTCAGGAATTATTGTTTGAGGTTAAGATGGTTGATTGATTGGTTGATTGACTGATTGATTGACTGATTGACTGACTGATTGACTGATTGTGTAAATAACATAATCCACTTTCAGTGAACAAAAAAAAGCCGTTGTAATATATATTACAACGGCTTTTTAGTATAATTATACTTTACAGTATTTCAAACATAAAGTAGTATGTAGCAGCACCCGAAAGATATCCTGCTAAAGCTAACAAAGATATTTTTTTCAAGTACCAGATAAAGTCGATTTTTTCAATTCCCATTGCAGCAACACCTGCAGCAGAACCAATAATTAATATACTACCACCTGTTCCGGCAGCTAAAGCTAAAAAATTCCAGAAATTACCATCCTGAACAAATTCAGCAGCATAAGACCCGGCTACAACAGTATCAGGGTTTGCTATTTCATACATCCCCATAGAACCCGCCACAAGAGGTACATTATCTACAATAGCTGATAAAACACCAATTGCTAAGTCAATTAAATATATATTCCCTAAATTAGTATCTAAATAGCCCGCCACCAAAGCAAGATGTCCGGCAGCCTGCAAACTAGCTACAGCAGTTAATATTCCCAAAAAGAATAATATTGTAGAAATATCAACATGTTTTAGTATTGCGATAACACTATATTTTCTTTTAAAAGCAATAGATTTCTTTCTTTGCATTATCTCTGTTGCTACCCACATATTTCCTAAACCTAAAAGCATTCCCATATAAGGAGGAAGATGTGTAAAGGTTTTAAAAAGCGGTACAAAAAGCAGAGAGCCTACACCTAATATCAAAAGAAAATTTCTTTCTCGTGCAGTCACTTTCTCTATTCCGTCATCATCGTCAGCAATCTTCTTAACCGGATTAACATCTCCCTTTAAGAAAAAGCTCATAATAATTACCGGAACCAACATAGTAACCAAACTTGGAATAATAAGATTTTTTATAACACCACCGGCAGTAATTTGTTCACCAATCCAAAGCATAATAGTAGTTACATCACCAATTGGCGACCACGCTCCACCTGCATTCGATGCTAATACAACCATTGCAGCATAAAACCATCTTGTCTCTTTATCAGATACCACCTTTCTGATAAGAGCTAACATTACGATTGTTGTAGTAAGGTTATCTAATGCTGCCGACATAAAAAAAGAAAGGATACTAAATATCCAAAGTAATTTTACTTTATTAGGTGTTTTAATTTTATCAGTAACAAGTCTGAAACCATCATGACGATCTATAACTTCCACTATCGTCATAGCGCCCAAAAGAAAAAATAATATTTCAGCAATTTCTGATAAATGATGACCTAATTCATGTTTAATAAAATGGCTGTAATTATGAATTGTCCCCGTCAATTCAGTCCAATCGGTTCTAAAACCCAAATTCAAAATATCATGTCCATTTAAAATAAATATCACCCATGTAATTACTCCAATTAATAAAGCAGGTGCGGCCTTATCAACCTTTATAGGATGTTCAAGAGCAATAGCAGTATAGCCAAGCACAAAAACAACAACCATTAACATAAACATAACTATATAATTTAATTTGTAACTTATAAAAAGCCTCGCAAAAATAAAAAAATTATCTTCATGAAGCTATCTAAAAAATAATTAATATATACTATAAAGAATTATACTAAATTAAAACTTAGTACAAATTTATAATACAAAACGAATAATAATTAAAGAGGAGAGTATTTTTTATAATTATTTATCATTGCTTTTATAATATCAAATAAAATTATCATTTTTGCATTAAAATAAATAATTCATTTTTCAGTTATACTATCAGTTAAACAGATTTTAGGTATTTAAAAAGCAAAATATAGCTCATGATAAATTTCATTTTACTACAAGTCGGTAATAAGGGGACAGAAATATTAAATGAAACCGGAAAAGTATTAGAACAGGAAGAGATACAATTATCTATCCTAAGTCTAGCGTACAAAGGTGGTTGGATAATGATTCCTCTAGCAATACTCTCGATAATTGCTGTTTATATTTTTATCGAAAGATTTATGGTAATAAACAAAGCCACCAAAATCGATAAAAATTTCATGAATAATATTCGCGACTTTATCCATAACGATAAAATCGATACTGCTTTAGCCTTATGTAAAAGCACTAACGATCCATTAACAAGAATGATTGAAAAAGGTTTGATGAGAATAGGAAAACCTTTAACAGATATTAATGCTGCAATTGAAAATGTTGGAAAGCTGGAAGTAGCAAAACTCGAAAAAAATATTGCCGCACTTGCTACAGTAGCAGGAGCCGCTCCTATGATAGGTTTTTTAGGTACTGTAATAGGAATGGTGAAAGCCTTTTACGATATGTCGATGGCCGGAAACAATATTGATATCGTTCTTTTATCATCGGGTATATATCAGGCAATGATAACCACCATAGCAGGTTTAATTGTTGGTATTATAGGATACATCTGTCACAACATACTTGTGGCCAGAATAGAAAAAGTTGTTTTTCTTTTAGAAGCCCAAGCAACAGAATTTATGGATGTTTTACACGAACCTGCAAAATAATCTAAACCATCATGGCAATAAAACTCAGAAATAAAGTAAGTACAGAATTTAATACGTCAGCAATGTCGGATTTGGTATTCTTATTACTTATCTTTTTCATGATAACATCAACCCTTGTTAGTCCGAATGCAATTAAATTACTACTTCCGAGTAGCGATAGCAGAACAATGGCTAAACAAACAGTAACAGTATATATCAACGATAAGTACGATTTTTTTATTGAAGAGAAACAAGTTAATGAACAAGGTCTTCAAAAAGGACTCTCGGATGCTCTTGCACTTCAAGCTGATGGTTCAGTAGTATTAAGAGCCGACAAAAGCGTTCCTGTTCAATACGTTGTAAATGTTATTGATGCTGTTAACAATATCAATAATGCCAATAAAACAAAGTATAAAGTAATACTGGCTACACAATCAAAAAAATAATATAGAGTGAAATTTGATAAGGAAAACATATCAGCCCTAACGGGAACAATAATATTTCACGCAATAATACTACTGTTATTATTGGTTTTAGTTATGCGCACACCTCTTCCTCTTCCTGGAGAAGAAGGTGTTGAGGTAAATTTAGGTTATGCGGAAGTAGGAATGGGAACAGTACAGAAAAAGCAACCTGTACAAAAAAAGAAGGCTCAAGCTATTTCTACACCAAAACCTCAACCCGTAAAAAAGGCTAAAGAGAATATTATTACTCAAGACACTGAAAAAGCACCTTCTATCGACAATGTTAAAAACAAAAAAGACAAAAAGAAACCGGAAAAGAAGGAGAAACAACCGGAAAAACCTGTTATAAAAAAAGAGGAGCCTAAAAAAGAAAAACCTAAAAAGGTGATTCCTAAAAAAGAGCCTGAAAAACCAAAGGTAAATCAAAGAGCTCTGTATAAAGGGAACAGCAAAACCAATAAAGAAGGAAGCAGCGAAGGAACCACAGGCGAACAAGGAGATCAAGGATCTACTTTTGGAAATATTGAAGCAGATAGCCATAAAGGAATTGGTGGAATGGGAAATGGTATCTCTTTTAGCCTTGGCGGAAGAAAAAACAAACATCTGCCTAAACCACTATACATCTCGAAAGACCAGGGAAAAGTTGTAGTAGAAATTTGGGTTGACAGATATGGAAAAGTTACTAACGCAAAACCAGGCGCAAAAGGAACTACTGTTTCAGATCAACGCCTACATAAAGTAGCACAAGAAGCTGCTTTACGAGCTAAATTTAGCACCGACCTGGAAGCACCTGAAATTCAAAAAGGAACTATTACTTATAATTTTATCAGAATGAATTAGTGGTTTTATCCGTTTATAATTTCATATTTCGGTCGGATGGAAGTCTCAATTATAATCATTGTCATGTGTATTATGGGTAAGATATAACATAATTCCATTTCAATGGATCAAAAAAATTAGTCTAATTAGATTAATTCGATGAAAAATAAAACTATAAACGGATGAAACGCCCATGTTAAACAATTTTTAACAACACGAGAATGATTATATGAGTTAACAGCCGCAGGATTTCGATAAACCTTAAAGGGTTGCAACTGTATTAATAACAATAAGTAATGAGTTGGATTGGCATTCAGAAAAATGTTATTCAGCTCAAAGCGATGCCTTAGAGAGACCGGGAAGCTGAGAACTTGTTCGAAGATCACCCGGCCGAACTTAGGCATTGCAAAGAGATGGATAATATTTTTATGTAAGCCTTGACTTTTTCGTTCTTTTGCGTCAAGGCAAAAGGACAAAG
>JAYEOD010000029.1:0-5950 GCA_034722575.1 Bacteroidota bacterium
ACCTAATCGAGGTTCTGTTAGAGTATAACAGATAGTACCCTGAAAATGTCTTTTATTTCTTTTAACCACTTTAGCAGCAGTCTCAAAATTCCTATAATCGTTAAGAGCGTCGAAGCAACGGAAGATATCCATTCCATTATCGCAAGCTCTTTGCACAAATCCATCCACTACATCGTCGGCATAATTTCTATATCCCACAACATTTTGTCCACGAAGCAGCATAAAGAAAGGAGTTTTAGGCATATGCTTTTTCAATGTTCTTAATCTCTCCCAAGGGTCTTCGTTAAGATATCGGTGCATAGTATCGAACGTAGCTCCTCCCCATGTTTCTATAGCATGAAAGCCAACTTCATCCATCATTTTTGCCATCGGAATCATATCCTCTGTTCTACCACGAGTAGCAAAAAGAGATTGGTGACCATCGCGGAAGCTTAGATCCTGAATTTTTATTGGATTTGCTGCCGCCGGACGGTTTATATCGTAGTTTGTTGGAGTCATTTGTAAAACTCCGTGTTTATCAAATTGCATAATTTTTTAATTTTAATATTTTTGGTATTATATGAAGTTTTTATTTTGAATTTCCCGGAATCTTACCTCTTCGTTGTGTAAATTCCCTTCCATTCATAATCATATTCTTACCCATTTCGCCCCAACCGAAGTTTTTATTATTCTCCTTACATTCAGACTCTTGTTGTAAGAAACAGCTAACAGCAATTGCCGCAGCTTTCATCTTTTTCTCTTTTCTAGTCATAATACAGTTTATTATTGAGGTATATTACCATGTTTTTTAGGAGGCAATATTTCGCTTTTTGAAGCCATTATCTCCAAACCATCTATTAAACGTTGACGTGTTTCGTTTGGCAGAATAACAGCATCAACATAACCACGCTGAGCAGCTAGGTAAGGAATATTAAAAGCCTCTTCGTACTCTTTAATTTTCTCTTGAGTTTTAGCAACTTTATCATCAGCCTCACTAATCTCCTTACGATATCCCGAAAGCACTTCAACAGCACCTTTAGCCCCCATAACAGCAATTTCGGCAGTAGGCCATGCAAATACCATATCAGCACCTAACTGTTTTGCACTCATAGCTAAATACGATCCGCCATAATCTTTACGGATTACAACAGTAAATTTTGGTACAGTAGCCTCCGAATAACTCCACAACAATTTAGCACCGTGACGAATAATACCGCCCCACTCCTGATTTACACCAGGCAAATAACCCGGCACATCCACGAAAGTGACCAAAGGAATATTAAAAGCATCGCATGTTCTAATAAAACGACTAATTTTATCAGAAGCATCAATATCCAAACAACCTGCCGAAACCATAGGTTGGTTAGCAATTATACCAACAGAACGGTTATTTATTCTGGCATAACCAACAATTGCATTTTCGGCAAAATACTCATGCACCTCAAAAAAGTCACCATTATCAACCACCTCCTCAATAATATCTTTCATATTATAAGGTGTTTTAGGATCGTCGGGAATTATAGAATCTAAAGCAGAGCAATCGCGTTGAGGATCGTCACCAGTCTCTACTATTGGAGTAGACTCCATATTATTATCAGGTAAATAATCCAGTAGCTCTTTAATTTGCTCGATAGCATCCGCATCATCTTCGCAAGCAAAGTGTGCATTACCACTTTTGGTATTATGCACCATAGCGCCACCCAGCTCTTCAAAAGTAGTCTCTTCGCCGGTTACAGTTTTAATTACGTAAGGACTAGTAATAAACATGTGACTAGTCTTTTTAACCATAAACACAAAATCTGTCATGGCAGGAGAATAAACAGCACCACCGGCACAAGGCCCCATAATAACAGAAATCTGAGGTATCACACCCGAAGCACGTGAGTTTCTAAAGAAAATCTCACCATATCCTTTCAGTGCATCAACACCCTCTTCAACTCTAGCACCGCCCGAATCATTTAACCCTACTATAGGAGTTCCGGATTTTAATGCAAGATCCATCACCTTACATATTTTTGCTGCGTGCATTTCACCTAAGGAACCTCCACGAGAAGTAAAATCTTGCGAATAAGCGAATACATGTCGTCCATTCACTAAACCATGTCCGGTAATTACACCATCCGATTCAATCTCCACTTTTTCCATTCCAAAATTAGTAGAACGGTGAGATACAAAGGTATCTATCTCACGAAAACTATCTTCATCAAATAAAAGTTCTAATCTTTCACGTGCAGAAAGTTTCCCTTTAACATGCTGTTTTTCTATGCGAGTCTCCCCTCCCATTTCAGCCGCTTTTTCTCTCTTCTCTTTTAACAAGTTAATTTTCTCAGCAACGGTCATAATCTTTATTATTTCTGCTATTTATTTATTCTATCCTTTTATATTTTCTCAAAATATCTCACTATATCATATTGACATATTTCCATTAAAGATTTATTTTGTTATCTCAAGTCTCTATCCTGTTTCGACTTAATTTATTTTCAGATGCAAAACTAATATTAATTTTTATTAAAAATGCATTTTGTTGTTATTTTATTAACAATAAAGCAATTTATTTTTACCAATGTTATTTTATCCCAAGTCAACAGGTTATATAAAGCATATTTTTTCATATTCATTTTCAACTTTTTTACATTAGCGGTTTAAAAAACATCATGAAAATAAAAAACACGAAAAATAAACAGGTATTTTCACCTATATAATTTTACTTAGAAACAAAAATAAAGCCAGCCGTTTTAATATGGCGTTTTACTCAATATTACATATCTAATATTAGTGTTACAACTTCGCAAAACCATCAATTATGATTCCTATTAGTAATTTTATTTAAAAATTAGCCCTTCTCAAACGTTTGCGTCTCGCTCCTCTATTAAACACAAATATTTTTAATTATCTTTAGCACTATTCTCGAATATGTAATCAATAAAATATTCAGTCTATACCAAACAATAAATTTAAAAATATATGAGACGAATTATAATCATTGCACTAGCATTTGCAATTTCATCACTAACATCGTGTAACAATATGGAGAAGACCACAAAGTCACCTTCAGGAAATCTTTCCATAAAATTTAATCTTACCAAAACCGGAGAAGCAGCATATCAGTTAACTTATAATAATTCGATAGTTATTAAAGAATCTACTTTAGGGATGGATTTTAGAGATGCCAAGCCGTTAGCCGGAGATTTAAAAATCATCTCTTCATCCGAAAAGGAGTATAATAATACATGGGAAATGCTTTGGGGAGAGCAGCGCGAAGTAGAGAACCACTACAACGAACTTATCGTGAAGCTAGAAGAGACTAAATCGCCACAAAGAAAATTCAATCTTATTTTTCGTGTTTATGATGATGGAATAGGTTTTAGATATGAATTTCCGGAGCAGGAGAATTTAGAATGCGTTATTATTATGGACGAAAACACGCAATTCAATCTTACCGACGATCATAAATGTTGGTGGATTCCCGGCGACTGGGATATTTACGAGCACCTTTACAACACGACAAAATTCAGTGAAATTGATGCTATTGCAAAAAGAGACCACCCCAACCTAGGACAAACCACTATTCCGTTTAATGCTGTAAACACTCCTATTACAATGAAAACTAAAGATGGTGTTTACATTAGTTTCCACGAAGCAAATTTGACAGATTACTCAGGGATGACACTGTTGATTAATAAAGACAGTATGAGGATGCAAAGCGAATTGGTTGGTAGTATCGACAAATCGAAAGTAAAAAGAGAGCTGCCTTTTAAAACCCCTTGGAGAACTATTCAATTAGCCAAAAAAGCAGGCGATTTAATAAAGTCGAACCTTATTGTAAACCTCAACGAACCAAACAAATTGAACGATGTATCGTATATCGAGCCGATGAAATACATGGGGATTTGGTGGGAAATGCATTTAGGGAAAGCCTCTTGGGACTATGGAATGTCGCAAGAAAATGACACATGGATTGATAAAGGCAATGCTCATGGCAGGCATGGCGCCACCACAGAAAACGCAAAGTACTATATCGATTTTGCCGCAAAACACGATATAAAAGGATTATTAATAGAAGGATGGAATACAGGATGGGAACATTGGGTAGGTTTTGAAGAGCGTGAGGGAGTTTTCGATTTTGTTACACCTTATCCTGATTACGATTTAAAAGAAGTTGTTAGATACGGAAAAGAAAAAGGCGTTGGCATTATTATGCATCACGAAACATCAGCAGCACCACGCACTTACGACCAACAACTCGACACGGCATACGCCCTGATGAAAAAGCTTGGAATTCATGCAGTAAAAACCGGTTACGTAGGAAATATCATCCCGAAAGGAGAATATCATCACGGTCAGTGGATGGTGAATCATTACCGAAAAGTATTGCTAAAAGCGGCAGAGAGTAAAGTTATGATGGATGCTCACGAACCAATCAAAGCAACAGGACTACGAAGAACATATCCTAATATGATGAGTCGCGAAGGACTGCGCGGACAAGAGTTCAATGCATGGAGCGACGACATGAACCCGCCGGAACATCTTACTATTGTGCCGTTTACACGAATGCTTGCAGGACCGATAGATTTTACTCCCGGGATTTTTGATATCAAGTTCAATAAATATAACAAAGTAAATCAGGTAAACACAACTATTGCAAAACAACTTGCTCTGTATGTTATAATAAACAGCCCTTTACAAATGGCGGCCGATTTACCGGAAAATTACGAAGGCAATCCCGCCTTTCAATTTATCGATGACGTAGCTGTTAATTGGGAAAAAACAGAAATTCTAAATGCCGAAATCGGAGAATACATAACTACAGTACGACAAGCAAGAGGAAAAGACGAATGGTTTTTGGGAAGCATCACTAATAAAGATAAAAGAAAACACAATATTAATCTGGACTTTTTGACTGCCGGAAAAAAATATACAGCAACAATTTATGCAGATGCAAAAGATGCACACTGGAATAATAATCCTACTGCATATACTATCGAGAAAAAAATTGTTACCGATAAAGACTCTATAACCTTAACGCTTGCTAATGGCGGTGGGGTAGCAATTAGCTTTATTCCTGTAAAGTAAAAAACTCATAAAAAAAATCGATCACTGAGTAAGGGTACATCCCTTACTCTTGATCTATATTAGGCTGCACAATAAGATCGCGAGAATTCAATTCAAAAGCCATCAAATTCCCAAAGCCATTACGAAAAGGCATATATACACCATTATCCAAATCAATAAAACCCTCTTTACTATTTTCAATTGTCTCTAAAATAAATTCGTGGCTAACAGGAGTATGTCCGTGAAGCACTACTCTATTATTAATTTTTTCGGGTTTTACAGTAAACTCTTTTGCCCATAACATTGAGTGAGTATCGTCGAAAGGATTTTTTATTCTAAAATTCAATCCGGCATGCACAATAATAAACTCTCCCACCTCGACATACAAAGGCAGATTCTTCATCCATTTAATATACTTTTCAGGAACTTTTTTTACATCTTTTGTACCAAAACTTTTCAATGTATCCTTACCACCATGAAGGAACCACTCTTTTCTGACAACATATTTTTTTCCAAAAAGCCTTCGTTTTGCCACAAATGCCTCTTCATAAGCCTGCACAAAAAACTCTTCATGGTTTCCTTTAATAGCAGTTACGTTATACCCTTCATCTTGCAGATTCATAACATAATCTAAAACACCTTTAGAGTCAGGACCTCTATCTACATAATCGCCCAAAAATATCAACTCATCACTCTTCTCCGGTCTAATCTGTAATATCAACGATTCTAACGTTTTACTACACCCATGAATATCCGGAATCACCCACTGTTTTAGCATATTATATTTCTTTATACTAACAATCGTTTGCGCAAACAACAAACCAACTGCCTACATTACTACATTTCAATACATTAGATTAAATCGCAAAAAATAATCTTATATAAAGATTTATTACCTTTGCAGAAAATTAATACAAAG
>JAYEOD010000030.1:0-5926 GCA_034722575.1 Bacteroidota bacterium
CTCATCGAGCTGTTTTTTGATGATAACATCATCGATATGGGCTAATACCTGGCCTTTAAATACTTTGTCGCCTTCGTCAACTAATACTTTTTTTATTACTCCGGGCATCTCTACAGGAATAAAAATATTGTTGTCGGTTTCAACAGATCCTTGTGCTTTAATAAAATGATTAAAAACAGTTGGTTTTAACGTAGTAACCTTAACCAGATTGGTTTTTTTAGTTGATGAAGTAGAGTTGGTTTTTTCTAGTGATGCAATTTGTTGGTTTACTTTTGTGAGTTCTTGTTTTAGTTCGTTTTGTTTTTGGCGCAACGAAACTAACTCTTCTTGTGAGTTTTGTGAGCTGCACGAAGCTAAGAATAGACCTAATATTGATATGTATATTATTTTTTTCATTGTTATAGATTATTAAGTATTGTGTTTAATTCTACTTTGGTTTGTAATAGTGTTAATAGAGATTGAAAATATTTAGACTGTGAATCGAGCAGTTGATTATTCGATTGTGTTAAGTCCATGCTTGATGAAACGCCTTCTTTATATTTAAGTAGTGTTTTATCATATATTCGTTGTGCAATTTTCATATTTGTTTTTTGATTGTTGAAATTTGCAACAGCAGTAGTAAAATCGTTTTTTGCCTTTTTGTAAGCGATTTGCAATCCTTGTACTGCTTGTGATTTTTGATTTCTGGTTTTTTCCAGTTCTAGTTTTGCTTGACTTACCTTTGAAAAGCGACCTGCACTATGAAAAATAGGGATGCTAACATTTACGCCAACTATATTTGGAAAAGCGAAGTCGAAATCTGCTTTGGTAGTTTTTTCTTGATGATTATAAAAAGCTGCTACAGTGGGTAAAAATTCCGATTTTTTTAAGCTTACATTAAGTTTGTTTAGCTTCTCTTGAGTCTCTAACATTTGATAGGTGATATTATTATCTACCACAAACTTTTTATTTGTTAAAGCATCTTCGGGTAAGTTAGAGATGATATTTTGTAGATTATCTGTTAAGGAAATTTTGCTATCGTTAAAAATACCTAATTGCATTTTTAGCAAATCGTACGAGATAGCAATTTGTTGATTCAGAGTTCTGATACCATTTTCAACATTCGATTTAGTGAGTGTTATTTGGTCGAGATCGGTGCTTTCGACAAAACCCTCTTTTAGCATCTCTTTTATTTCGTATTCTGTTGTGGATAGATTTTTTAATGTGTTGGAGATGATATTAGCATTCTCTTGTAAAATTAAAATCAGGTAATATGAATTGGTTATCTGCGATTTTATATTCTGCTCCGATTTGTTTTGTTGATCGAGAGTTAATTGTTTGTAAACTTTAGAGGTTTGTAACCCAACAATATACGACCCGCTAAAAATGAGTTGCGAAATGGTGAAATCGATTGTAGTACTCTGTTTTGTTCCTAGTTTTATTGGTGAACTTTTGTAGTCCATTTCGTAATCGAAAACACCGGGATAATTTTCGTTTGGGGTGCTGTTTAAAACAGGTGTAGCAAAGTTTAGTGTTGGAACTTTAAAGATGTTTTGATATGCTATCTTCGCATCTATTTGTGGAAGCCCTTGTGCTGTGGTTTCCCATATTTTTTTCTTTGCTATCAGCACATCGAGTTGTGCATTTTTAATCTCTTTATTATTTTCGAGTGCATAGCTTTTTGCCTCTTCGAGCGATAGAGAGATATTCTCTTGTGCTGTAGTGGTGGTTGCTATAAGCCCGAAAATAAATAAGAGCGCTGTTAATTTTAATTTTCTCATTCTATTATTTATTTTTCTCTTTTGTAATTTCTAACTCGTTTATTTTTCCTTCAAAATATTTTACTCCTTTTGGTGTTGCAATTGCTCTGATATGGTTTTCGAACAGTACGCTAAAAACAGTTTCGTGAGAATATTGCTCATTATTAAAAAAGTTGATTTTCTGAAGATATTCAATATTGTTTATATATAGTCGGGCTACTAAATCAGTATCAAGTTCTTTACGAAATAATTCCTCGGCTTTTCCTTTGTTTAAATTGGTAGAGATTTTTTCTACAAATGATTTGCGTTCATTTGCAAGATGTTCATCTACTATTTCGGAATAGTATTTATTCAGGTCGAATAAAAAATTTGCATTGAAACAGTGTGTTTTTTGTTTTAGCATTACCGATACTTTTATAAGATTATCAATGGCATTGCCTTTTGTTTTGAGATTCTCTTTTATAGTAATTTCATTTTGTGTTTTTCTGTAACGGAGAATCTTTTTTACTAAATCGGCTTTGTTATCAATATATTGATAAAGTGTTTTTTTAGAGATTTTTAGCTTCTTAGATAAATCTTCCATCGAAATGCTTTTTATTCCGTATAGTTGAAATATTTCGATTGATTCTTTGAGTATATTTTCAAATTTTTTGCCCATCTATTTTAATTTTTGGCAAATCTATGAAAAACAATCTTGGAAACGAAAAATACCATAAACGTTTTTATATAAAAACGTTTATTTGGTGGCATAAAAAACCGTATTTGGTATAAACATGGTTTTTGATAAAATATTTTAGTTGATATGTTGAGGTTTCTTTTTTTCAAATATCTTTAAACCCTCGGATGTTGCTATTCCTCGTACAAAATTTTCAAACATAACTTCAAAAAGTTGTTTAAAAGATATTTTTGACGGAGGAAATAAATCAGGATTATGAATATCAATTAATCGTGAGATGTAGAGTCTGGCAACAAGTTCGATACTAAGGTCTTTACGGTAAAGGTTTTCGGAAATCCCTTTTTTAAGATTAAGTGATATTCTATTAAAAGTGAATTCAATCAGGATATCAAAATGTTTTTGGTAGGTTTTGTAAAAATTCTTTTTTAGCTGAACCATCATAAAAGGATTTACCTCATTAAAAAGTTCATTAATTTTTTCACTAACTAATAGTAGTGTCTCAATAGCATTTGCCTTTTTATAATCCCTATCAACAATTGTTAAAAATTTCTCTCTCGAAAATTGAAGGATTTTTTTTACCAGCTCATCATCATCATTAAAAATTGTGTAAAATTTTTCTTTTGTGATTTTAGCGGATTTACAAATATCGTCAATAGTAACGGCTTCAATACCTTTCTCTAAAGTCAGTTCCTTAACATTCTCAAGTATTTTAATATACTTATCTTCCATTCCTTAAAAGTTTAGGGAAAAATATTTTTCGTTTTTTAAATTTCGGTAAAAATATAAAAAAATGTATATCATGCAAAAACTATGTGCTTCAATAACATCCCACATTTTGAATATTGCCTCCTGTCTCTTGTACTATCCTGCATTCTATCGATCCGAATATATTATTTTGTGAATTTTTGTAAATTCGTTATTGCATACTATACGAAGATAGTAGATGCCATTTTCGATATTGTAATTTGTGGCATTAATTATGTTCGATATATTTACCTCTGGTGTAGTTTCTGTTTTTTATTATTGATGCGATTTTTTGACAAACAATTCTGTCGATCCAATTTCCGGTACTTGGGTTTGCCAGATGAAAATAATAGAATGTTCCATCTGTGTCAGCCACAATACAAGGGTCGCCCCATACTCCGTGTTCGTTAGAGTGTAACGTGTTGTTGTTCCACGTAATTCTTCCACCGTTTGATATGTAATAATAATTAAGATTTGTTCCAGCAATTAGCTGCATGGTATTGTTAGGGTTTATTGCAATAGTAGGCTCGTTAGGAGAATTTACAGAACCATCGATACGGATATTTGTATGTTGTGCGGAAACTATCAGTGAACAAACCAACAGAGTGGAAATAATTATAGAGCGTAGCATAATTTTTTTGTAAAAATAGTTAGAGTTTTGTGTATAATCAATATTTTATTACATTTATCACGATTCTAATTTTTAAAGATATATTAATGAAAAAACCGGCATTACATTGGCAGATATTGATAGCTCTGATTTTTGCAATACTTTATGGTATTGTTTTTTCAACACAATATACTATTAGCGAGGCTGCAATAGAAAAATTTCAGAAAAAGAAAGTCTCTCACAAGGTGATAGAGAAACTACGAACTAAAGAGGGAAAGGTTTGTGTAACAGCTGTTGAGTTTCAGAATCAGCTTGAAGAGGTGCTTACTAAAAAGGAGCGGGAAAAATATGGGAGATTAATAAAAAAATATGCTTACGATAATGATCCTGTTTCTACCATTAGCTGGATGGGAGATATTTTTTTACGTGCATTAAAAATGCTTATTATACCGTTGATATTAAGTTCTTTAATTTCGGGCGTTACTAATATAGGTGTTGGGGATAATCTTGGTAAGATGGGGTTGAAGACAATGATGTATTATCTATCAACAAGTATTTTTGCTATAATAACAGGTTTGGTTTTGGTAAATATTATTCGTCCCGGTGTTGGAGCCGATTTGAATTTTGTTATGGATGTAGAAGGGCTTGTTGAGAAGCAGCGTACTTTAAAAGAGATTGTAATTGGTATTGTTCCTGAAAATATTTTTTATGCTTTTACTAATAGTAATATGCTATCGATAATATTTTTCGCTATTTTATTTGGATATTTTATCACGAAAGTGGCAAAAAAACAGCGAGAGATGTTGTCGGATTTTTTTAATGCTATTTTTGATGTGATGATGAAAATAACAATGTTTATCATTCGTTTTACCCCGCTGGGGGTTTTTGGTATTGTGGCAAAAGTAGTTGCTGATCAGGATGATTTAATGGGGCTGCTTAGCAGAATGAGTATATATATGTTTACTGTAATTGCTGCATTGTTGATACACGCTTTTGTTACTTTGCCGTTGATAATGCGATTTGTAGCAAAAGTAAATCCGTGGAAACATTTAAAAAATATGAGTACTCCGCTTCTTACTGCGTTTAGCACCTCTTCTTCGGGTGCTACTTTGCCGTTAACAATCGATGCGGTAGAGAATAATTCAAAAGTATCTAATAAAGTATCTAGTTTTACTTTGCCGCTTGGCGCAACAATAAATATGGATGGTACTGCTTTATACGAGTGTGTTGCGGCACTGTTTATTGCGCAGGCTTACGGAGTTGATTTGAATATTTTGCAGCAAATTGTTATTGTGATAACTGCTTTGTTGGCATCGATAGGAGCAGCGGCAATTCCGATGGCCGGATTAGTAATGATAACAGTTATATTAACAGCAATAGGATTGCCTTTAGAGGGCGTGGGGTTGATTTTGGCTGTGGATAGAATTCTTGATATGTTTAGAACAGCCATAAATGTTTGGAGCGATAGCTGTGGAGCAGTAACTATTGCAAAATCAGAAGGAGAGCAATTATCTGTTGATATTTGAATTAAAAGTTTATAAAGTGTTTACTGTTAATTGTTATCAAGTTTGTTTTTTTCTCTTTTTTCGATGATTAACTCTACCATTGCGTGTAATTCGTCAATATCAACAGGTTTTTCTATACATGCAAAAATGTTGTGTTGACTGATTTGTTTTTTGAATTTTTTAAAAAAAGCAGAGATTAAAATTACTTCAAATGTCCTTTTCGGAAAACGATGCATTAAATCAAAGGCGTTTCCGCGAGGCATGTCGATATCTAGTAATAGTAGATCAGGATTTTCTTTTCTGATAATTTTGTAAGCCTCATCGATAATCAGTGCTGTGCCAACAATTTTTACGTTGTTACAGTATTCATTACATATCATCTCTAATGACGTTATGGCATCCGGTTCATCGTCAATTATCACTGTTTTTATCATCTGTTAAGATTTTAGTTATTGGTAAATTACTTATTATTACTTGTGTTCCAATTGCGATATTATTATTGTCTTTTAGATCTATATAGCTCTTTTTTATTTTTGTATTAAATAGTTTATTTAATAGAGCGATTCTTTTTTCAATAATAGAGTCTCCATATGATGTATGAAGATGTTTTCTTTCTATGCGTGCTGTTTCGTATCGACCAACGCCATTATCT
>JAYEOD010000031.1:0-5899 GCA_034722575.1 Bacteroidota bacterium
TCAACCAATCAATCAATCAATCAATCAATCAATCAATCAATCAATCAATCAATCAATCAATCAATCAATTAACCAATCATTCAATCATTCAATCAATCAATTTGGATAATACTAATTATTGTGGTGTTTATGATAGGTTAAGATTTGTTATTGGTGTTGAGAAACAATTTATTAATCCATTTTAATAGCCTTAATAGGAGATATTTTAGTTATGATGTACGATGGGATAATCATCACTAGTATGCAAATTATTATTGTTCCTCCATTTATCCATAACAGATCTGTTAGTTGTTGATTAACCGGAACTGTAGATACGTAATATGATTCCTGATCGAGTTTTATAATGCCAAAGTGATCTTGAATATTAATTAAAAAGAGAGCTAATAAATTTCCCCAAAACATTCCTTTGGCGATGATATATCCTGCTTTATAAATAAATATTTTTCTGATACTAAGATTTTTCATCCCTAAAGCTTTTAAAATTCCAATCATATTTGTTCTTTCCAAAATAAGAATCAACAGAGTGGATATAATGGTAATAGAGGCTACTAAAACCATTAAAAGAAGAATTATAATAACATTCATATCTTGTAAAGCTAACCAGTCGAATATTTCGGGGTGTAGTTGTTTAATAGTCTGAGAATTTAAGTTGTATGGGATTTTTCCATATACTTTATCTCCTACTTGTTTAAGTTTTTTAAAATCGTTTATAGTAATTTCAAAACCACCTACCTGATCTTTATCCCAATTATTGAGTTTTTGGATATGTCGTATATCTGAAAAAATTATCTTGCTGTCGAATGTCTCTAATCCTGTTTCGTAAATACCGCATACTGTAAATTTTCTTCCCCGCTGATGCTGCCCTATTATAAAAAACGTTTTAACATCATCGCCAACATTAATATTTAATAGTTTGGCAATAATATTTGATATTAAGATATTATTAGAGCGTGTTTTTCCCGAATAATCGGGTAGAGAGCCTTTAATTAATTTATTTTTAAAAAATGACCAATCGTAGTCGTTGCTAATGCCTTTAAGAACAACGCCTTCAATTTGATCGTTGATACTAATAATACCTGCTTTAGTGGCAAATACTTGGATGTGCTTTACTTCCGGGATATCGATATTGGGATAAAAATTTTGATGTATTGAAACAGGAACGCTCTCGGTAGTATTATTTGAATCGAAGTGAGTGACTTGGATGTGTGATCCAAAACCAACCACTTTGTTACTTATCTCTTTTTGGAAACCGGTTACTATGGCAACCGAAATTATCATTACCGATAATCCTAAAATAATACTTATGATAGCGATATTTACTATCGAGCCACTATATTGTGAGTTCTGTTTTAATGTTAATTTTTTTGCTATAAAATATTCTATATTCAAGATGTTGTTTTTTTACTGATTTAATTAATTAGAGACTGTATATAAAGTTAAGTGTTTGGCTTAGAATGTTCGCTGTCGAGGTTTTTGTGGTTTTAAAAAGCAGGAGTTTACTGTAGTAAATAACTGTTTTTTAAGACAAGAATAACGAAGAGAGCGGACATTATAGACAAACACTAATTAATGATAAACTTTTCTTTTTAAAACGATACCATAGAGTAATATTATTCCTTATTATTGCACATGAATCGAAAAAAAGCTTTCTAAAATGCGAAGATACCAAATTGTATTAATATTTTTTGTCTCTTTTTTATTGAACACTAACGCACTATTTTCACAACATCATTATAGCAAAGATATTATTCCCGGCGCCGACCGTACTTGGATATATCTTCCTTTTATTGGTGATAAGCCTTTTGCTGTTGTATCAAATCACGCATCATTGGTAAAAGGTACTCCGTTGGTAGATACTTTGCTCTCTTTAAAATGTAATTTGAAAAAGATTTTTTGTCCCGAGCACGGTTTTCGTGGAAAAGCAGAGGCGGGTGCGTATATTTATAATTCTACCGATTCTGTTACCGGTTTACCTGTTATATCGCTTTACGGTAATCATAAAAAACCTCTACCCCAAGAGCTCGACGATGTAGATATTATTCTTTTTGATTTACAGGATGTTGGCACACGGTTTTATACTTATATCTCAACCTTAACGTACGTAATGGAGGCGTGTGCTGAGAATAATAAAACACTAATTATACTCGATCGTCCTAATCCTAATGGGTTTTATGTCGATGGTCCTGTATTGGAAAAAGGGTTTGAGTCGTTTGTGGGAATGCATCGTGTTCCTGTGGTGCATGGAATGACAATTGCAGAATATGCCAAAATGGTAAACGAAGAGGGATGGATAAATAGTAAAGTTGATATGCTGTATGTAAAATGCTTGAATTACGATCATAACGATTTTTATAAAGTGCCTGTTAAACCTTCGCCTAACTTACCTAATATGAGCTCTATTTATCTCTATCCTTCGTTATGTTTTTTCGAGGGTACTGTGGTTAGTGTTGGACGTGGTACTGATAATCAGTTTCAGATTTTTGGACATCCGAAAATGGAGAATTTTAATTTCTCTTTTACCCCGCAGCCTAATTATGGCAGTAGCCATCCTAAACAGCAAGGTAAGCTGTGTTATGGAAAAAATGTAGAGAGTTTTGGCGAGCAGTTTCAGCCTCTATACCGTCAAATAAATCTTGATTGGTTAGTAGAATCGTATCAAAATATTGGCGATAAAACAGATTTTTTTAATAAGTATTTCGATAAATTAGCCGGAACCGATAAATTGCGTAAAAAGATTATATCAGGATGGGATGCTAAAAGAATCCGCGAATCGTGGCAAGAAGATCTTGTTAAATACAAAGTTTTAAGAAAAAGATATTTGCTGTATAAAGATTTTGAATAATAATAGTCACCGCTTTGCTGTTTTAAATAAATAGAAAATGTTTTTTATTTAATTTTTAGATGTTGGTATAGTGACGCAGTGACTTGTGGATAGACAAAAATAAAAAGCCTTCAGAAATATTTCTGAAGGCTTTTTTTATCTATAATCAATCTTAAATAGAGTCTCTCTATAAAGTTAAGTGTTTGGTTCAGAATGTTCGCTGTCGAGGCTTTCGCTGTCTTAAAAATCAGGCGTTTACTGTAGTAAATAACTGTTTTTTAAGATAAGAATAACGAAGAGAGCTGACATTATGGACAAATATTAAATAGTTTTTCCCGGATACTGCTTTAATGCAACTTCCAAACAGTCGATAGCACTGGTAAGGTCTTCTTTCTTTAAAACATAAGCCAAACGAACCTCGTTTTTCCCTAAGCCTTTGGTAGCATAAAAACCTGTAGCAGGAGCTAACATAACTGTCTCTCCATTGTGATTAAAATCTTCGAGCAGCCATTGGCAGAAAATATCCGCATCATCGATAGGTAAACCAATAACAGTGTAAAAAGCACCTTTTGGTTTTGATGCTACTACACCATCTATTTTGTTTAGTTTTTCAATAACTAAATTTCTGCGATCGATGTATTCGTCATAAACCTCTGTAAAATATTCAGGAGGAGTGTCTAAAGAAGCCTCTCCAACAATCTGTCCTAATCCCGGAGGGCTAAGACGAGCTTGAGCATATTTCATGGCAGTAGTCATAACATCTTTGTTTTTACAAACCAAAGCGCCAATACGCACACCACATTCGCTATATCTTTTCGATACTGAGTCCATAATAACTATTCTGTTGTCAATACCTTTAAGCTTCATAACAGAATGGTGTTTGTGACCATCGTAAGCAAACTCTCTATACACTTCATCAGCAAACAGATAAAGATCGTGTTTTATAACAATCTCTTTCAAAGCCTCTAACTCTTCCATAGAATAAAGATATCCTGTTGGATTATTAGGGTTACAAATCATGATTGCTTTGGTGCGAGGAGTAATTTTTTTCTCAAATTCCGCAATAGCAGGCAGTGCAAAACCGTCTTTGATGTAAGAAGTAACAGGAACAATTTTTACATCGGCAGCAATAGCAAAGCCATTGTAGTTTGTGTAAAATGGTTCAGGAATAATTACTTCATCACCGGTATTCATACAAGTATTAAAAGCAAATGAAATTGCTTCAGAACCTCCTGTAGTAATCATTATTTCGTTATGATCGACGTTGATACCAACACTTTTGTAGTATTCAGCTAATCCACGACGATAGGTCTCGTTACCGGCAGAGTGGCTGTATGCAAGAACATTTTCTTTAAGATTTTTTATTGTATCTAATGCTACATCAGGTGTTTTAATATCGGGTTGACCGATATTTAAGTGGTGCACTTTTACACCGCGCTTTTTTGCGGCTTCTGCATATGGTACCAATTTCCTGATTGGTGACTCAGGCATTTGTAATCCTCTGTCAGATATTTTTGGCATGATATTTATTATTTAGTTTGTTTTTTTTTCTATCAAACAAAAGTATAATTTTTTTTGAAATCCAAAGGTGAATTCGTTATATATTAAGCTGATTTAAGGATAAAAAAAAGCTGCTTCATATTAATGAAACAGCTTGTGATAATTTGAATATTTTTTATTTATTATCAGCGCTTGGAGAAGCTCCTTTGCTAAAGTTTTTTTCGGGTAGAGTATTTGTTTCAGGAACTATTATTTTTCCTTTGATACGTGCTATTTGTGGAGAATTACTTGCGTTAGAGTATATTGAAATAGATTTATGAATAGTGCCTAAACGTTTTGTATCATATTTTACTTTAATAGACTCTGACTTGCCGGGAAGAATTGGCTTGCGTGGCCAGCTTGGAACAGTACATCCGCACGAAGAGCGCACTTTTGATAATACTAAAGGCTCTTTTCCTGTGTTGGTGAATTTGAATTCGCATTTACCATCACTGTTCTGATATATAGTGCCGTAATCGTAAGCGATATTTCCTTTGTCATCAACAACCGATTTGTCAAAGGTGATTATAGCAGCATTTTTATTCTCTTTTTGTGCATATACTCCAAAACCGGTAGTTAGAACAATCATTAAAATAAGTAACTTTTTCATAATTGATTTTTAATATTTTCTTACATAATATTAGTTAAAGTAATTTCCTTTTATAGAAAAAACCAATGACAAAGTTAATACTTTTCGATGTTTTATTCGCTGTTTTAATGAAAAAATAATTTAAACAGAGTATCCTCTGTAGAATTTTGTTCTTCTGTAAACTGTTTTGTTTTTAGCCGTAGATTGTTTGTGATTTACTGAATGGCAAATACTCTCCGATTTAAAAGGTACAGAGTACCGCTCTATTTGTAGCAGAATGAATGTGGAGTAGTAATAAGGTGCAGCGCACCGTTCTATTATTTTCTATCTTCGAATTAAAGATTAGAATGGCGATTTTCAGCCCTTGGGTTCATTTGTCACACACCATAACCCAAGACTTTATTACATTACGCCTTGGGCTTATTACGTTATCCACTTTCAGTGAAAAAAATTAGTTTAATTAGATCAATTCGATGAAAAAAAATAAACGGATGAAATCATGTTAATCATGTAAATACTGTCTAAAAAATAAACGGATACAAAATAGAGTGTAGTGTATCTAAAGTTTATGTAAAAAGTGCATATGGTTAACAAACGCTGAAGGAGCGGTAGGTTAAAAATATTTCCGAATAGATACATTATGAATTAGTGCTAATAAGTTTTAAGAAATTTAATATCTTTACCAAGATATAAAGTTATATTTATGGCATCAATAAAAAAATTCGGAACTTTTACCGGAGTGTTCACACCCTCTATTTTAACCATATTAGGTGTTATTATGTATATGCGATTAGGCTGGGTTGTTGGTCAATCGGGTATAATTGCTGCTATCGCAATAATTTTAATAGCGCATATTATCTCTGTTTCAACAGGATTAAGTATATCGAGTATCTCTACAGATAAAAAAATACGAACTGGAGGAATATACTATATCCTCTCCAGAAGTCTTG
>JAYEOD010000032.1:0-5879 GCA_034722575.1 Bacteroidota bacterium
AATACTCCCTTGTCCATTAATTTATCATTAACAATAATTCCGGGAAAGACACCTCCGATAAACTCTATTTTTTTGATAATCAAAAAATCGACTAATTCCGGTACGCTTAGTAGTTCGCTTTCCGGAACAAAAACAATAAACACTTTGTCCTCTTTCGTTTTAATAGAAGTTAGGTAGTTGTTAATTTTTTGTGTCTCTATTTTGCTGAAATACATAGTAGCCTTATTGGTTATATAGAAATGTAATGAGTAAAGATACAAAAATATTTTAAGAGTTATCTTACTGTGTGTTTGGTAATAGTCGTATAGATTGATAGAAATTTCATTTACCAAGAATCTAATAAATAAAATTGTATTAGTTTTGCGTAAATTAATGATTGTAATGAGTAAGACGATTAATATTCTTTCTATAAAGAAAAATATCTTTCTGAATTTAAAAAACAGAGATTGTTTTTCCGTGTCTCATCTATAGTAACACGTAACACGTATTTGGTATAAGCATTCCTATGCCAATGTATTATTAAAACATTTATTAATTATAATTTCAATTATTATGGAAATCCCATTTGCAGAATCATACAAAACAAAGATGGTGGAAAGTATCCGCCGTAGTACTCGTGAAGAGAGAGAAGAGTGGATTAAACAAGCAGATTACAATGTATTTAAGTTAAAAGGCGATCAGGTTTTTATTGATTTGTTAACTGACTCAGGAACTGGAGCGATGAGCGACAAGCAATGGTCCGCAATGATGTTGGGTGACGAGAGTTATGCCGGTGCATCTTCGTTTTTTAAGATGAAAACCGCTATTAAAAATATTTTTGGGTTTGATCATTTTTTACCAGCTCACCAAGGTAGAGCTGCCGAGAATGTGCTTTTTTCTGTTTTAGTAAAAGAGGGTGATGTTGTTCCCGGCAATTCGCATTTCGATACTACAAAAGGTCATATCGAGTTTCGTAAAGCTACGGCAATTGACTGTACAATTGATGAAGCGAAGAATACTCAATTAGTGCATCCTTTTAAAGGAAATCTTGATGTTGCAAAGTTAGAAAAGGTTCTTAACAATAATCCTAAGGAAAAAATTCCTATGATTATTGTTACGGTAACTAATAATACTTCCGGTGGACAGCCTGTTTCAATGGAGAATATGCGTGCAGTAAGAGAAGTGGCAGATAAATATGGTATCAGAGTGATATACGATTCTGCTCGTTTTGCTGAAAATGCTTACTTTATTAAAATGCGCGAAGAGGGTTATGCTAACAAAACAATTAAAGAAATTGTTAAAGAGATGTATAGCTTTGCCGATGGTATGACAATGAGTTCTAAAAAGGATGCTATTGTTAATATGGGTGGTTTTATCGCTTTACGCGATGAAGAGATTTATAAGCGGGCTACTACTTTTAATATTATGTTTGAAGGATATATTACTTACGGTGGTATGTCGGGAAGAGATATGAATGCTTTGGCGCAAGGTTTAGATGAGGGAACAGAGTTTGAATATCTTAATACACGTATTAAGCAGGTAGAGTACTTAGGTGCAAAACTCGAAGAGTATGGAATAGCAATTCAACGACCTGTAGGTGGTCATGCTGTTTTTATTGATGCGAAAAGAATGCTTCCAAATATTCCTCGTGAAGAGTTTCCTGCTCAGACTCTAACTATAGAGTTGTATCTTGAAGCCGGTATTAGAGGTGTGGAAATTGGTGCTGTTTTGGCCGATCGTGATCCGGTTACTCGCGAAAACAGATATCCTGAATTGGAACTTGTTCGTTTGGCGATTCCCAGACGTGTTTATAGTGACAATCATATGGATGTTATTGCTGCGGCAGTAAAAAATGTTTCCGATCGTAGTGATAAAATTACTAGAGGTGTAAAAATTATTGATGAAGCACCTATTATGCGTCACTTTACTGTGGAGCTTGAAAGACTTTAGTAGTTATGATATTATGATGGTCGCAGTTTTTATTGTTTGTAAAAACAGGTGGTAAAGCCGCGATTTGATATGAAAAAAAGGTGAGTTATTAATAACTCACCTTTTTTGTTTTTGGTATGGCTATGAAATTCTTTTCTGAATCTCTTCTGTCTCTTTTTCAAAACCCGGTTTTCCTAATAAAGCAAACATATTTTTCTTATATGCTTCAACACCCGGTTGGTCGAAAGGGTTTACATCGAGGATGTATCCGGAGATAGCGCAAGCCATTTCATAAAAATAAATCATCTCTCCAATATAGAATTCGTTTAACTCGGGAATACTAATTCGGATATTTGGAACGCCACCATCAACGTGAGCTAAAACAGTAGCTAATTCGGCTTTTTTATTTACCTCATCAATAGGTTTTCCCGAAAGGTAATTTAGCCCATCAAGATTTAGTTCGTCTTTTGGGACAGTTAATTCTCTATTTGGTTTTTCTATTGTAACAACTGTTTCAAATAATATTCTTAATCCTTCCTGAACATATTGTCCCATGGAATGAAGGTCTGTTGTGAAGTTAACGCCTGCCGGGAATATTCCTTTCTGTTGTTTTCCTTCGCTTTCGCCATATAGCTGTTTCCACCACTCTGTAAAATATTGTAATTTAGGCTGGTAGTTTACCATTATTTCAATATGTTTCCCGGTTTGGTACAAAGAGTTTCTTGTTGCGGCATATAGGGCAATAGGGTCTTCTGTAATAGGATGTTCTGTTGCGGCAAATTCTTGCATCTTTAAAGCGCCTTCAACTAGTTTTTTAATATCGAAACCGGCAATGGCAATTGGCAATAGTCCAACAGGAGTTAGTACACTATATCTTCCTCCAACATCGTCGGGAACAACAAAAGTTTTATAGCCTTGTTCGTCGGAGAGTTTTTTTAGGGCTCCTTTTTCTTTATCTGTAATAGCAACTATTCTTTCGCTGGCTTCTTGTTTGCCATATTTATTTTCGAGATGCTGTTTTATTAATCGGAAAGCTAGTGCCGGCTCTGTAGTGGTACCTGATTTAGAGATTACTGTTACACTATAATCTTTCTCATCCAGCATCT
This sequence comes from Bacteroidota bacterium, assembly GCA_034722575.1. Taxonomy (GTDB): domain Bacteria; phylum Bacteroidota; class Bacteroidia; order Bacteroidales; family JAIPAH01; genus JAIPAH01. The sequence goes on from JAYEOD010000032.1 coordinate 3,015, forward strand.
CCATAAGCTCCGACAGGTAGTCTTCACTAATGTTTTGTCCTGCGTAAATTATTTGAGGAGCACTGTTTTCTTTATACTGAGAAAAAGAATCTTGTAAGGCTTCTATTACAGCACGAGCTCCTAAGTAAGAGCCTCCAATGCCAATTACCACAAAGATTTCTGATTTTTCTTGAAGCTTTTTTGCTGTGGCTTGTATGTCAGAAATAATATCCGATTCAAGCATCTCTTTTGGTAGATTTATCCAACCAAGAAAATCGTTTCCTTTTCCTGTTTTATTAAACAGGGCTTTGTAATGTTTATGAATTTCAGACTCATAACTAATAATGTCGTCTTTTTGTACGAAATTCAATACATTGTTAATATCTATTTTAATCATCAGGTTTATTGTTTGTTTGGTTTTATTGTTTCGTGCAAAATTAATCTAAACACACGCAAAAAAAAAGTGTGGTAAAAAAATACCACACTTAACCAACTAACTAACTAACCTATGAGTTTTAATCTACTTTTTGTTTTCTACCATAAAATCATCAATTTTCGTGCCACATTATATTGTTTATTTTTTTCTTTTAATTTGATGTTACAAATGTACAACGCTAAAGTGTGTTGAGCTGTTAACGAAATACAAGAAAAGTTAATGTGTGTTAAAATTGTTTGTTAAATAATCGAAGGCATTGCTGTTGGGTTGAAGTGATTTGTCATTTTATGGCGTTTTTTTTTATTTGCCCTTTCAGGGCGCACATTATTGTGTTTGTTAAATATCCCACGGCGTTGCCATGGGTTGAAATAAGTTGCCACTTCGTGGCGGTGAATACTCCAGAGTATTGCCATTGTGCTAGAGTAAGCTGCTACTTCGTAGCGGTGAATGTTTCAAGGTGTCGCTGTTATGATGAAGTGATTTGCCATTTCGTGGCGGTTTCCCCGGGGATGTTTGCAGTTGTGTTCATTTTTTGTGTTGTTGATTTGTTTTGTGTTCTGGGGGTTGGTGTTGGTATTGGGCTGAAAGCCCTTTTTAATTCAGCCCGAAGCAACGCTTCGGGTTAATGAATATGAATGTGTTTATGCGCCCTGAAAGGGCAGGTTATTCTTGTTAAATATAAACAATTTAAAATATAATTAACCGGTTGCTGATTAGTGAAATATATTTACATATGTTTTTATGATCATGTTGCGTATTAAATGATATTTCCTTAAAATAAATTACAAATTATTTCGTTTGTGTTATAATATTACTATATTTACAAAAATTAAAGCAAACACAAATGCCTCATAAACCAAATATTATAACCTATAATTGCTGTTCGTTATCGGATATGATTAAGGTGTGTGTTGGTTTCTCTCTCTCTCTCTCTCTCTCTCTCTCTCTCTCTCTCTGCGTGGTTCACCGTTCTGTATATTAATTTAGTTGATAATGTTTTTAAGTTTTATAAATATATATCCTATTGCACCAACAAATATATTTTTGTTATTGGGAAGAATAAGTTCGATATACGTTGCTCTTCCGGTAACAAATTTTAAAATGCCCGACCGGAAGCAACATAATGTTAAGTGTTTTTTGTGTTTTCTTTCCGCATTTAAATATTGAATGGTTATGTAAATATGATAGCTAAAGGGCATAATTTGAATAAATATATTGTTAATATTAAATAATTATAATTATGAAAAAATTAGTTTTTATAATAGCGCTTTTGGGTATATTTTCTTTTGGAACACCTAAGGTTGCAGATGCTGCGAATGAGACACCATGTGTACATACAACAATAACATGTCCTGATGGAAATACATATATGGCTATTGTTTGTGATGGAGGACAATTTGAAGATTGGGTTGAGATTTTATGCGGTATTGATATAAGTTGATAATTGAAATTGATTAGAATCCTAATAGATGGGAAAGAGTGCTTTTTCCATTTGTTGGGATTTGAAAAAAGTAAGTTACATAACTAACTAATAAAACATTAAATCATGAAAAATATCATTTTAATATTGCTGTTAACATTTACCCTCTCAGCACATTCTCAATGGCGATTCGACTATCCTATTACTAATATTGAGCCGGCTAAATATATAGTTACCTATTCGTTGAAATATCAATGGGATTCCTTGTCAAATTTTATAAATCAATCGGATATGTACCTTTTCTTGGGTCAAAATACGAGTAAGTTTTTAAGTAGTGAAAAGTATAGTTCTGATACAATTTGGAGGAATATGTCAAATATCGCAGATGTTCATAAATATGCAGCAGATAGGAATAAACCTATCCCAAGAGTAAAATATAGGGTTGTTAAAAATTATCCGAAAGGAAAGATTACTCATATAGAATATTCTGATCCATCTACGTTTAAGTGTGAGGAGGATCTTAATCAATTTAATTGGCAATTAACTGGCGATACAGCAGCTATAGAAGGTTATAAAGTACAAAAGGCTACTTGCGATTTTGGTGGTAGGAGCTGGGTGGCGTGGTTTGCTCCTGAGATATCTTATAGCGATGGGCCATATAAATTTAATGGTTTACCGGGTTTAATATTAAATATTCATGATACTCGTAATCATTATGTATTTGAATTTATTTCTATAGAAAAACCAAATTATAATTTAATGATTGATATTGAAGAAAAGGATTTTGTTGAGACCACAAAATGGAGTCTGTTTCGCGCAAAAGATAATTTTAGAAATGATATTGTAGGTAGAGCAAAAGAAGCGGGGCTTGGCAGTGAGGTGCAACAGAAATTGGTAAAAAAAATGTCTAGGCGTAATAATCCGTTAGAACTGAAACGCGATTAGTAAGAATATATTAAGCTCATTATATGAGATATGTAATAATGCTATTTTTTACTATATTTTTTTCTCAAAATATTTTGGGACAAGC
>JAYEOD010000033.1:0-5872 GCA_034722575.1 Bacteroidota bacterium
AGAAATAGGCTTCCGTGGATAGTGAAAATTTTGAGCGGGAAAAATTGAGGTTAATATTGAGGTTAAGGTTGAGATTGAGATTGAGATTGAGATTGAGATTGAGGTTGAGGTTGAGGTTGAGGTTGAGATTGAGGTGCAGAGCACCATTATCTTTGCAGCAGAATTATGAGGGGGTTTTTAATACAAAAGATTGATTAATTGGATAATTGAGGTTGAGAAAGTTAAAAAACAAATAAATATTATGATTGAAATTAGAAACATTGGGGAGAGAAATACGATTTTTAATCAGTTTATTTCTGAATTGCGCAGTAAGGATATTCAAGGCGATCGTATTAGATTTAGACGTAATTTGGAACGTGTGGGAGAAATTTTTGCTTATGAAATTAGTAAGGAGTTGGAATATGAATCGCGCGAAATAACAACTCCGCTGGATACTCTGGAGATGATGTTACCAAAGTATCAACCTGTATTGGCAACAATATTACGTGCAGGACTGCCTCTGCATAACGGATTACTAAATTATTTTGACCAAGCCGGAAACGCTTATGTTTCGGCATACAGAAAATATTCTGATAATGGCGGCTTTGATATTCATATGGAATATGCTTCCAGTCCCGATATTACCGGAAAAACATTAATTCTTTCAGATCCTATGCTTGCCACCGGTGCTTCAATGGCATTAACATACAAAGAGCTTTTAAATGTAGGAAAACCAAAACACACTCATATTGTAGTTATTATAGCGAGCGAACAAGGAATAGAAACAATTGTTAAAGAATTACCGGAAAATGATGTAACTTTATGGGTAGGAACGATAGACAAAATCCTTACATCGAAAGCGTACATTTCGCCGGGGTTAGGAGATGCGGGAGATTTGGCTTTTGGAACAAAAATGTAAATTGAGGTTGACTGATTAATTATTAATTAAATGGATAAGATAACCCATTTCAATGGATCAAAAAAATTAGTTTAATTCGATGAAAAAAAATATAAACGGATAAAACATGTTAATCGTGTAAATTCTGTCTAAAAATAAACGGATGAAGCAACATGTGAAGGAAAATATTTTGTTGGCATTAGATTCAGTACGCAGTCATAAGCTGCGTACTGTACTAACAATTTTAATTATTGCTATTGGAATTACTGCATTAATAGGTATCCTTACCTCCATTAATGGAATAAAATACTATCTCAATAAAAACTTCACTATAATGGGTGCTAATACATTGACCTTACGCGCTACATCTGTAAGAATAAAAGGCGAAGGAGGGAAAAAGACATGGCAATATCGACGTCTTTCGTACGACGAAGCTATGAATTTTAAATCGCGATATGATTTTCCGGCACATACTTCGGTATATACCAGAGCCACGGGTACAGCAACAGTAAAGTATCGTTCTGAAAAAACAAATCCCAATATCACGGTATTTGGTGCTGACGATAGGTATCTTACCACTTTAGGCAGCACTCTTTCCATTGGAAGAAACTTCTCTCCACAAGAAATTATTCAGGGGAGCAATGTTGTTATAATCGGTAAAACCATTAAAGAGAGCATGTTTAAAAAGCACACAAAACCCTTGGGGAAATTTATTAATGTCGGAGGCATTAAACTTCAGGTGATTGGAGTGATGGAATCTTCAGGAGCAAGTTTTGGGTTTAGCAATGACCAAACTTGCATTGTTCCGCTATCGTGCCTCAGAGAAAGCTATTCGGAAAATAATTTCAACTACAAAATCAATATCATGGTTTCTGATCCCGAAATAATTGATAAGGCAGAGGGAGAAGCAATAGGGCTATTTAGAATAATAAGAAAAATAAAATTCGGGTCCCCGGATGACTTTAGTATTAAAAAGAGCAGCAGTCTTGCCGATGATTTATTCGAAAACCTAATATATCTTCGCTTAGCAGCAATTATCATAGGACTTATAACATTATTTGGTGCGGCAATAGGACTAATGAATATAATGCTAGTGTCGGTAACAGAAAGAACACGTGAAATAGGAATACGGAAAGCTGTTGGCGCCACCAGCACCACAATACGCAATCAGTTCTTATTTGAAGCAATAGTTATTGCCCAGCTCGGTGGTATTGTTGGCATTATACTCGGTATTCTTGTCGGAAATAGCCTGTCGCTTATTCTGGATATTGGATTTATTATACCATGGGGCTGGATATTTGGAGGCTTCGGACTTTGCTTTGTTGTTGCCCTATTATCGGGAATAATCCCAGCTATAAAAGCAGCAAAGTTAGACCCTATCGAGTCGCTCCGATATGAGTGAGTTAGGTTAAGACACTAAAACTACAGGCTACCAATAAACATCACTGCACCAAGCAGCACAATTAATACAGCTCCTAGCAGAGAGGTTGTTTTTAAGATGAGGGTAGAAATTTTATTGTTCCCTTTTGTGATTTTTACTACTCCTTTTTTAGATATTATTGTAAGTACACCAATTACAGAAATAGTAATCCCCATTCCTAAAGCCATTGCTAAAGCGGCAAACAAGCCTGTTACAATAATACCGGCCGAGATTGAAAATATTAAGATAATTGTTGTTCCGGGACATGGAATCATTCCTACTGCAATTGCTAAAGGAAGAATTTTTGTATCGGCTGCAACTTTAATATCTCCCTTTTCATCAACTGCTTTATCACGAAAGTGAGATATATTATGGTATATCATATATAGACCAAATAATGTTAATATGCCGTAACTAATAATTTTAATCACATGACTTACATCTTCGATGCTTTGCGAGAGAGATAATTTCAGAATAAAATAGACTGAAAACACAATAACAATAGCGGAAATAGCGTGTAAAAACCCAATTAAATTACCGAGAAGAATACCTTTTTTAATTTTTGCTTCATCAGCAAGGAAATAAGAAAAGACAACAAATTTACCGTGTCCGGGGCCAATAGCATGTATTATCCCATAAATAAAAGAGACTAATAATATTAGCAATACTGTTAAAAAAGAGCCTTCGTTATTAATTTTATTACCTAATTCCGAAAATTTTATATTTAGCTTACTTTGAATAACAGTAATTTTAGCAAACATTTTTTGAAACACCGAGGGCAAAGCAAACGAATTAGCATCCTCATTTTCTATCGCTACAGTCTTAATATTTGTTACAGAAATAGTATCTACAACCGGCTGCTTATTTTTACTTTTACTGAATAGAGGATTTTGCGCACCGGCAACTAACGCAAATAACACAAATATTAATAGAAGAGAATTTTTTACGGATTTCATAAGTTTGTAATACATTTTTTATTTACCCAATGTTTTTTTAACATAAATATTCACCACATTTTTTTAAACTTAAACTCAATAGCAACGGGAAATATTTGATCGAAATAGTATTTGTTTTTTATATCGTCGTATTTAATAAAAGAGCTTTCGATATTAAACCCATTTTCCACACTAACAAAATCCTCCTTAATAGGACTCACATCAATATAATACGAATTATCATAAATTAAAACCTTAACCTTTTTCTCTACTGTTTCGGTATTTATATTAAATGGGACAAAGAAATTATACACCACCTTACTATTTTCTAAAGAAGCAGAAAAAACACTTACCCTTTGTATTTTATGCTTTTCGCCATCTAAAACTATTTCAGTAAAATAGTTCACGTCTTTCAGGTTAGAAAACGCCTCTGCCTCAATAGCTTCACTCTCTTCTGCCGAAAACTCTCCATCATGATTTTTATCATAATCTAATTTAATAGTAGCACTAAAATTCTCATCAAAAACCCACTTCGATTTAAAACCTTTAACATTACCATCCATATCAAAAACAAAAGAGATAGATGTTTTAATAAACACGTGTGGATGAGCCTGAATATCCATAAAAGTAAAACACATTATTGCAAGCAGCAAACAAAACTTCCTCATCATTATATTATTATCACTACATTAATTTAAGAAAAACTATGGCGCAAATGTATAAATTTCTTTGAATCCAATTATCTAAAGGCATTAAGAAATTTTATTTTTTGCTAAAACTAAAAAAAAACTTATTTTTGTTCTCTTTAATAAACTAAAAAAATTCAGTATGAAATCAATCAGTAGTTATCTTGTAGCGATTCTTGCGTTTTGCTTTACTAGTATAAATGCACAAGCTCAAATGCAAATACCCGAAGTGCCTATCGACAAAGATGTGGTAACAGGTACTTTAGACAATGGGATGAGATATTACATCCGTAAAAACAATCTCCCAAAAGAGAGAGCAGACTTTTACATTGTTCATAATGTAGGAGCTATTCTTGAAACTGAGGAGCAAAATGGCTTAGCACACTTTTGTGAGCATATGGCTTTTAACGGCACAAAAAACTTTCCAAAAAAAGGTGTGTTAAATTTTCTTGAGAAAATAGGAGTTAAATTCGGACATAATGTAAATGCCTTTACCGGACAAGACGTAACATGTTACAACCTTAACGATGTACCGGTAACCAACGAATTATGGTTAGACTCAGCGCTATTAGTTTTAAACGACTGGTCGCATTATATTAGTTTCGAAAATGAAGAGATAGACGCCGAACGCGGTGTAATTCACGAAGAATGGAGAACACGTCGTAATGCACGATTCAGAATGCAGAAAGAGAATTTTGGAGTTATGTTTAACAACTCGAAATACTCGAAGCGTGATGTAATTGGTGAGATAGATGTTATTGATAATTGTTCGTACGAAACAATGAAAACTTTTTATCATGATTGGTACAGAACAGATCTTCAAGCTTTAATTATTGTTGGTGATATTGACATTAAAAAGATGGAAGAGAAAGTAAAAACTCTTTTCTCAAAAATACCTCGCAACGAAAATGCAAAAGAGCGTTATAACATAGAGATTCCTGATAACGATGAGCCGTTAATAAATATCGCTACAGATCCTGAAGCCTCTTCTATTAACATTCAGGTAATGTACAAACACGACATTATTAAGCCGGAAGATAAAAATCAGGCTTATTTAATGATACAATTACTGAGAAAATTTTCTTCTCAGATGTTGAATAATAGATTTGCTGAATTATTACAAACAGAAAACCCTCCATTTGTAATGGGACAAGGTGGATACGGATCTTTAGCTCGCACAAAAGATATTTTTCATCTGTTTGCTGTAGCTACTCCAAAAAAAGAGCAAATTGCTTTAACAACACTACTTTCGGAAGCTGAAAAAGTAAAACGTTTTGGTTTTACTACTTCTGAGTTAGAGAGGGTAAAAAAAGTATTTTTAAGTGATTTAGAGACTCAATATAAAGACAAAGACAATAGAAAGAACAACTCTTTTGTATGGAAATACTTTAGTAACTTCTTAACAAACGAGCCTATTCCAAGCTTAGACTTTGAGTATGAATTTTACAAGCAAATAGTTCCAATGTTAACTGTTGAGCAGATTAATCCTTTAGCAAAATCGTTTGTTACAGATAACAATATTGTAGTAACTATTACAGGTCCTGAAAAAGACAAAAAGAGTTTACCTACTAAGGAAGATGTTTTAAACACTCTAAAAGAGGTAAAAACAGCGGAATTAGAGGCTTATAAAGAAGAGGTGAATAATGAGCCTTTAATGACAAATATTCCTAAAGCAGGAAAAATAGTAGAAGAGAATTCTATTGAAAAACTTGGAGCTACAGAATTGACTTTAAGCAATGGTATTAAAGTAATTTATAAAAAGACAGACTTTAAAGATGACCAAATATTAATGTCGGCATACAGTTTTGGTGGCACTTCATTATACAATGTAGAAGATCTTCCTTCGGCAGGTTTTGCTACTTCACTAATTGAGCAATATGGTATTGGCGAGTTTTCTACTATTAACCTTAAAAAACTTCTTGCCGGAAAAGTTGTTTCAGTAACTCCACAAATT
>JAYEOD010000034.1:0-5863 GCA_034722575.1 Bacteroidota bacterium
CTAAAAATAAGGATTTATTTTTAAAAGAGCCAAATAAAAACTGATTTTATTAGCCATATCGAAAATACTTTGGTATTAATCATGCAATTCAAGGCGTCATACATCATTATTTATTAATTTTGGACTTAATATTTAAAAATTATCATGTTAAAAATATACCATTATCCTAGATGTAGAGTTTCACGTGCTGGAATGCAAGTTCTTATAGATAAGAAAGTGGATTTTGAAATAAGAAAATACATTACGGAACCATTATCAGTAGAAGAGATAAAAATATTACTTACCAAACTAAACCTCCCTGCAAGCGAAGTAATTCGCACCAGCGAAGAGGTGTATAAGAAGAAGTTTAAAAACAAAAAATTTAATAATGATGAGTGGATCTCTATAATGATAGAATTTCCTAAGCTTATTAAGAGACCAATAATTGAAAGCGATTATAAAGCTGTTATTGGCGAGAAAAAAGAAAATATTATAAATTTATTATAAATTATAAATCACAACAATATGCAATATAGAATAGAAAAAGACACGATGGGCGATGTGAAAGTGCCGGCAGAAAAATATTGGGGAGCACAAACGCAAAGATCTAAAGAAAATTTCAATATTGGAGAAGAGGGGTCAATGCCTCTTGAAATTGTTAAAGCTTTTGCGGTATTAAAGAAAGCTGCTGCACAGGCAAATAATCAACTTGGTGTACTCCCTGAAGAAAAAATGGATGTGATTTCTAAAGTATGTAACGAAATTGTTGAAGGAAAACTTAACGGCAATTTCCCATTGGTGATATGGCAAACAGGTTCAGGAACTCAATCGAATATGAATGTTAACGAAGTAGTTGCTAATCGTTGTCACGTTTTACTTGGTGGAAAGCTTGGCGAGGGCGATCGTTTTATCCATCCTAACGATGATGTAAATAAATCGCAATCTTCAAACGATACTTTCCCTACTGCTATGCATATTGCAGCATATAAAATAATTATCGACACTTTAATTCCGGGAGTAGAAACTTTACGTGATGCACTTGATAAAAAGGCTAAAGAATTTAAAGATATTGTAAAAACAGGACGTACACACCTGATGGATGCTACGCCTTTAACTTTAGGACAAGAAATTTCGGGGTATGTGTCGCAACTTGATCATGGTTTAATTGCAGTAAAAAATTCTCTTCCTCATCTGTCGGAACTCGCTCTTGGAGGTACTGCTGTTGGTACAGGACTGAATACTCCTGAGGGTTACGATAAATTAGTTGCGGAGAAAATAGCCACAATTACCGGATTGCCTTTTGTTACAGCGCCAAATAAATTTGAGTCGTTAGCAGCACACGATGCTGTTGTTGAATCACATCATGGATTAAAACAACTTGCTATAAGTTTGATGAAAATAGGTAATGATATTCGTTTATTGGGCTCAGGTCCGCGTTGTGGTATAGGGGAGCTAAATCTTCCTGCTAATGAACCCGGCTCTTCTATTATGCCGGGAAAAGTAAATCCTACACAAAACGAAGCGCTTACAATGGTTTGTGCACAGGTTATTGGTAACGATATGGCAATTGCTGTTGGCGGTATGCAAGGTCACTTCCAGTTAAATGTTTTTAAACCTATGATGATTAGTAATTTCCTTGTGTCGGCACGATTACTTGGCGATGCGTGCGTCTCTTTTACCGAAAAAGCGGTAAGTGGAATGGAAGCTAATCTTAAAAATATTAAAAAAAATCTCGAGAACTCGTTAATGCTTGTAACCGCTCTTAACACGCATATCGGATACGAAAAAGCAGCAAAGATCGCTAAAAAAGCTCATGCCGAAGACCTTACTCTTAAAGAGTCGGCACTGGAATTGGGTTTTTTAACAGAAAAACAATTTGACGAATGGGTTGACCCTTCCCAAATGATTGGCTCTATTAAAAAATAAGAGTTAAATACATTTCAAAATGATTAATAAAAAAATAGGCTGTATTCCATAAGGATTACAGCCTGTTTTTTTATTATTAGATGTTTAACTAAAACGGAAGGTCGTCGTCACCTTGTTCCTCAGTTATTTCGGTGCTAACGCTTTTTGCAGCTTCGTTTTTAGATTGTTGCGATTGAGAAGGATCATCCCCGCCTTTTTTACCTAGCATTGTTAAGGAGTTGCCTACAATTTCAGTAAAAAACTTTTTGTTGCCATCTTTGTCATTATATGAACGAGTACTAATTTTTCCCTCAAGATAAACCTGATCGCCTTTTTTAACATATTGCTCGATGATTTCGGCTAAGCGTCTCCAAAATACAACATTATGCCATTCGGTTTTGCTTTGGCGCTCCCCGTTTTTGTCTTTATACACCTCGGTTGTTGCCAGTGTAAAGTGTGCTACAACAGCACCACTTTCTAGGTGTTTTACCTCAGGGTCTTTTCCTAAATTTCCTAAAAGTATTACTTTGTTTACTCCAGAAGCCATAATTTTATTTTTTTTTTGGTTAGTAATATCCCAAATATACTAATATTTTTTTTAACGAACAAAAAGCTCGGATTCCGCTACTTATATTATTTCTTTTACAAAAAAAATAATTATTTATTAATAATGCAACGTTCCTTAATGTCACGATACATGATTATAGCCTTTTAAGTCAGTGTTTTACCTTATAAAAGGGTTTTGAATTAATTTTTTTTAACTCGAAAATCAGAATTCTTTCACTTGAACAATTTTATTTTGAGCTATTTAGAAAAAAAAATCTCTCTGTTTTTCCATTTCTTTTAAAAAATTCATTTATATTTGCAGCCCGAATTAGAATATTAAAAACCGATAAAATTTTATATAATGACTAAAGCAGAAATTGTAACGGAAATATCGAACAAAACTGGAATAGAGAAGGTTGCGGTACAAGCGACTGTGGAATCTCTAATGGATACCATAAAAGACTCGTTGGGAAACGGAGAAAATGTTTACTTAAGAGGATTTGGTAGTTTTGTTATTAAGCACCGTGCCGAAAAAACAGGAAGAAACATATCAAAGAATACAACTATTGTGATTCCTGAACATAATATTCCAGCTTTTAAGCCTGCTAAAACTTTTATCAACGAAGTTAAAGATAAAGTAAAATAAACCTTTAAAAATATTAAGCTATGCCTAGTGGAAAAAAGAAGAAAAGACATAAAATGGCAACTCATAAACGTAAGAAACGTTTAAGAAAAAACAGACACAAGAAAAAATAGTTTTTACTTGATTGCCAACAACATAACACTGATTTTTTTTCAGTGTTATGTTGTTTATTTTTATACCCTATAATAACATTCCAGTAAATTTTTTTTAATATCAACAAAAAGCAAAAAATGTGAATAAAGAATTAATTATTGACGCACGCTCTTCGGAAGTTGATATTGCCCTGCTGGAGGATAATAAACTTGTTGAATTAAGTAAAGAGAAGCATGATCATAGCTTTTCCGTAGGAGATGTATATCTTGGAAAAGTAAAAAAGATTATGCCCGGATTAAATGCAGCATTTGTAGATGTTGGATACGAGAGAGATGCTTTTTTACACTATTTAGACCTGGGTCCTCAGGTTTTATCATTACAAAAATTTACGAAATGGGCTATGGCCGGTAGGTCGTCTCATTTAAATATTGAGAAATTTAATCTCGAAAAAGATATTGTTAAAACCGGTAAAATTACTGATGTAGTCTCTTCCGGTCAGCAAGTGTTAGTACAGGTGGCTAAAGAGCCTATTTCAACAAAAGGACCTCGGATATCATCTGAAATTTCATTTGCAGGAAGATACATTGTTCTTGTACCGTTCTCTAACCGTATCTCTATCTCGCAGAAAATAAAAAATAACGATGAACGTAAAAGGCTTAAAAAGCTGATTAAAAGCATCGTTCCTAATAACTTTGGTGTTATTATTCGCACTGTAGCGGAAAATAAAAAAGTAGCTGATCTGCATGCAGATATGAACCATCTTTTAAAAAAGTGGAATGCTGTGCCAGATGCATTAAAAACAGCTAAAGCACCGCAAAAAGTAGTTAGTGAGTTAGACAGAACTACTGCAATGCTACGTGATATGCTAAACGATAATTTTAATAGCATACACGTTAACAGTCCGGATATTTACGAAGACGCAAAAAAATATATTGAAAGAATAGCTCCTGATAAAATGGGTATTGTTAACCTTTATAAAGGTAAACCCTCTATTTTTGAGCAATTTGGAGTAGATAAACAAATAAAAAATTCCTTTGGTAGAATTGTTACAATTCGAAGTGGCATATATCTTATTATAGAGCATACCGAAGCTCTGCACGTTATTGATGTAAATAGCGGTCACAGAGTTAATAAAAAACATAGTCAGGAACAAAACGCTTTAGAAGTAAACCTGGAAGCCGCAGAAGAGATTACACGACAACTGCGACTTAGAGATATGGGTGGTATTATTGTTATAGATTTTATTGATATGCACGAAGCAGCTAACAGACGTAAGTTGTTTGAACATATTAAAACATTAATGAGTACCGATAATGCAAAACATTCTGTTTTGCCTCCAACTAAATTTGGACTTATTCAAATTACTCGTCAAAGAGTACGTCCTGAAATGAAGATCCATGTACTTGAGAAATGCCCTGTTTGTAAGGGTACTGGTGAAATAAGACAAAGTATTTTGTTGATTGATGACATAGAAAACAATCTGAAATATCTTATTCAAGATCAAAACGAAAAGAGACTTACTTTAATGGTGCATCCTTTTATCCATGCATTTATTACTCATGGATTATCTTCTATTCGTTTGAAGTGGTATTTTAAGTACAAACAGTGGATTAGAATTGTACCTGTTTCAACATATAATTATTTAGAGTTTCATTTCTTTAATAAGAATGATGACGAAATAAAAATGTGATATCTAAGAAAGATAGAGTATATCAAAATAATAATAAAAAAAAGGTTCTCCGTTAAGAGAACCTTTTTTTTATTATATTTATGCTGACAAAAATATTTAGAAATGGTAGCATATATATCTTCAACTAAAACCTCTGCGCATATGGCTGTGCGTTTTGCTGTAATAACTTTTTTATCTCTGTTTTTTTTTAATATGTTTGATTATATACATTTCGATAACTCTACCATTACAATAATTGCCAGAGTCTTTTTCGGCATCTCCTTTTTAGGGGTTTTTTTGTTGTTATTAATTATTAATATCAAAGATTTTTATCTGGTAGGTTTTTTCCTGTGTTTTTTATTTCAGTATTCTATTTTGCGAAAGCACTATTTATTCAGATAAATATTCAAAATTCTTTATTATTTCTTACAATAGTATTTATTTCTCTCTATTTTTTGATAAAAAATAGTAGATCGTTCAAAAAAAAGATGGAACACTGATTGTCATTTTAAAGACAAATAAGAAGCATTCATAAAAACAATCACAGGGTTTCTCTGCTATCGCTTTTATGCACTAAATTGGAATAGAATATAGGTAAAGCCTAGCAGAAATAATAGAATGGTAGTCTGTGCCTGATTTTTTATTTTCCAATCATTCAACCAATCGCTCATCTCAACCCCAGGGAAATCGCCTTTAAAAATTGTTATTTAACCCGTTGATTATTAACTTGACAAAAAAAATGTCGAATTTTCAAACAACAATGATTGTAATAGCCTGTTTATGAGTGGTTTTAATAAAATAACAGGTTCAAGACGTACAAACAATGGTGATCATCACTATTCTTTAGGTGAACCGAGCCGGATTCAAAACTTTAATGTATGGATAATAATAAAAATGGCGACTTCCATCCGACCAGTTAAAAATAGAGTGGTAGATCAGGCTGAAAGTCTGAGATAAAAATAAGTAATGAGTTGGATTGGCATTCAGAAAAATGTTATTCAGCTCGCAGCGAAGCATTAGAGAGACCG
>JAYEOD010000035.1:0-5850 GCA_034722575.1 Bacteroidota bacterium
TGATTGGATGATTGATTGATTGGATGATTGGATGATTGGATGATTGATTGATTAAGTTTTAAAGGTGCAGAGCATCGTTCTATTATTTCTGCCGGGCTGAAATGAGCCATATTAAAAACATTAACACACGACAATGATTATAATGGCGAGATCCGTTCAATCAGCGTCATCTGTGTTCCTCAAAAAGATAGAACACAGATTGAACAGGCAGTCGCGTATAAAAATTATAGGTGTAATTGAATAAATAGCTCCTCTATTTTATTATTTTAAATCTTTTTTTAACTGGTTTAAAGTGTCTTGTACTGATAATAGGTGTGTTTTTTTTATTGGTTTTAATTTTTTTTGTAGAATCCCAAGAGCATTTTGACGTGGAGCATGAGGTTGTTGTTAAAGACAGACCAAAAATTATTAGCAGAGGGATGATTATTTTTTTTAGATATTTGTTCATAGTAGTTTGTTTAGTAGTGTGTTATGTTTTATCTCGGTTTTTTATTATTATTTCCTTTTGCTTTTCAAATATATAACTAATTTTGCGTCATATTTATGGTGCATTGTCATGATTTATTTTCAAGACAATCTTAAAAGGGAATTAGGTGTAAGTCCTAAACAGTTCCCGCTGCTGTAAGCTGAAAAAATATTCCGGTAATAATGTCACTGTCGAAAAACGATGGGAAGGCGCTGGGGTACAGTGAGTCAGAAGACCTGCCATGATTTAGTATTCTGAGCTTTCGGGAAGAAAAGCGACGAGTAAATATGCATATTGCAAATTTATTCCTGCTGTATCCTGTGTGCTTAGGTTTTAATAAAGTTATTAATTAATAAACCTAAACTCATGAAGTATTTTTACAAAAAACTTTTTTTAATTTGTTTAACTATTGCCTGTGCCGTAAATGGTTTTAGTCAGGTAGAATTCGATCAAACAATTGTTGTTAGTGGAGGTTATTATGCAAATGCCAATCAGCATGTTGCTGTGGCTTATCATAATGCTATTTCTGATGAATATCAGGTGTTTGACAGTATTTACACACAATCTACGCAAGCTGTTATTGTTGATGGTGATTTTGCTTTTGTGTGTGCACAAGATTCTTTAGTGAAGTATGATTTAACTTCTTATCAACGTGTTGCAGCAGTAGAAATTACTGCTTTAAAAAATCTTGCTGTTTATAACGATAAACTTATAGTAACACGTCAATATCCTATTACTACAGAGGGTATTAAAATCCTTAACAAAACAAATCTCGATGAAATTGTTACGTTAGAAACTTCCGGCGAAGCTTCCGGTATTGCTATCGCAAATGATTCTGCTTATATTGCTATTCCTGGTGCCTGGGGTACTGAAGAGGGAAAAGTTGCTGTTGTTGATATGGTAAACAATACTCTGGTTAGAGAGATTAATTTTGGTAGCGATGCAAAAGGATTAAAAGAGGTGTTTATTGAAAATTCAACTCTTTATACTGTAAATACTCACTTTTGCGATTATACAAATAATATTTTCTCTGTTAGTGAGTATAACATCTATTCGGGCGATATTACTACTCATATGTTTGATGGCGATTATTATGGCTTTTACGGAAATTCTGTTTTGGCCGAAGGTAATTTGTTTATCCCTGTTTCTATGACTGTGGCGCGATACGATATTGCTGCTGATGAAATGGATTTGACTTTTATTGATATTGTTCCCGCTTCTATAAAGTATGAAAATGTAAATCAAAAATTGCATATCACTACAAGTGATTTTGAGGATTATGGCGAATTGCGTTTCTTTAACATGACTGGCGAAGAGGTTGGCGATATGGTCGATGTAGGAGTTTCTCCCGAAGCTATTGCTTTACACTATAATTACTCTTCGGAGTTTGAGTTTGAGGATGTGGTATATTGGATTGGAGAGGGTGAAAACGAAGCTCTTTTTGTAATTGATTGGAATGATGAAGTAGTACCTGAATCTATGGCATGGGGTTTTAGATGGAATGGCGATATTACTGGTGAGGATATGATGCAGGAAATTGCTGCTGATGATTCTAGATTAGACATAAATATTGCCGGTGGTTTTTTAAATGATATTATTTATACTTCTTCTGACGTAAATCATAGTGGAGTAGCCGGTTCGCCCGATTGGTGGAGTACTTGGAGTGCTACTGCTACATATAACTGGGAAATGAACAGTGGAGTATCTGCTGTTGTAAATGATGGCGATTGGTTTGGTTGTTCATACGGTTTTACACCGGCTGCTACAGCTCCAAATGTTCCTGTTGCTACTCCTATTTATAATACAGGAATTGATGCAATTGCAAAAACTTTTATGAAAGTTTATCAGCAAGGAGATGGTTTACGTATTGAAGCTGATGTTTGTTTTAATAGTATTGAATTGTTTAATGTTGCCGGTAATATGGTGGTGAATATGGCTGTAGCTAATAGTAATAGTGCTGTTGTGCCGGTTAATTCTTTAGCTAAAGGAGTATATATTGTACGATTGATTTCGGATAATAGCGTTACAACAAAAAAGATTTTTATTAATTAGTGTTTGATGTTTCATTTTTAGTCTGCTGCAGGCGGGTTGAGATTGAAAACTGAAATTTATCTTGATTAGTGTGTAAGCTTTGTGTTGAGAGCTGAACAGTAGGGGACGGAAGGCTTTGGTCTTAAAGGGGTTTTTAGTCTTCCTCCTTATTTAAATATATAATATGAAAAAATTATTTTTTAGTATTTTATTTTATTCCCTTTTCGGGATGGTGTGCGCACAATATGCTCCGCCTGCCGGACAGGAAGGAACTACTGCTATTGCTAGTGATAGTAGTCTCTTTTTTGATTGGGCAAATAGTGTGGAAATTTTTCGTGGATCTCAGAATATTGCAAATTCGGAGCTGGGTAATGCCTCTTACGGTCAAGAAAATTCCGCAATAGGAGCTCCTGATGCTAGTGTTGTGAGTCTTGGTGATGGTGGCTCTGCTCTTTATTCTCTGGAAATAGCTGTAGTTAATGCTCCGGGAAATGACTTTGCTGTGTTCGAAAACTCTTTTTCTCCTGATTTTTTGGAGCTGGCTTTTGTAGAAGTGAGTTCTGATGGTGAACGATTTGTTCGCTTTCCTGCTGTATCTCTTACTCAGTACGAAGAACAAATTGGTGGCTTTGGAGTGGTTGACGCCACTAAAATTTATAACCTCGCCGGAAAATATCAGGCTGGTTTCGGAACGCCGTTCGATTTAGACGATTTGGTTGATTCATCCGGTATTAACCTGAATAAAATTACTCATATTAAAATTATTGATGTTATTGGAACTATTGCTGAGACGTACGCATCACGCGACAGCGAAAATAATATTATTAACGACCCATGGCCAACGCCTTTTGCTAGTAGCGGTTTTGATTTAGATGCTGTGGGAATTATTCATAACGAAGAGAATGTTGGTGTAGAAAATCTTGATATTGTAGATTTTCAGATCTATCCCAACCCTTGTATAAACTCTTTTAAAATATTAGATATCACTAAAGGTGATATAATTGATATTTTTGATGTAACAGGAAAAAGAGTTTATCATTCAGTAGCATCTGGTAGTAATAAAATAGATGTGAATGTGAAACATCTCGACAGAGGAATGTTTTTTGTTGTTGTTCGTGATGAGAAAAACATTGCTAGAACAAAAAAAATTGTAAAGCAGTAGATTAATACAAACATGAAAAAAAGTTGTTGTACCATATTGCTGCTGTTTGTTTTCTGCATGAATTTTGTTTTTTCGCAAAAAATTGTAGAAATTGAAGGTGTTACAATTTCTGATACCCGAATTGATGAAGTAAGTGGTTATAAACAAAGTACTATTGATACCACTGCTATTAAAAATAATAGTGCCGCCTCTCTATCCTCATTATTATCAATGCACTCTCCATTGTTTATTAAATCATACGGACAGGGTGCTTTAGCCACTTGCTCGTTTCGAGGAACCGGTGCTTCGCACACAAAAATAATGTGGAATGGCGTTGATATAAACTCTCCTATGTTGGGGCAAACAGATTTTTCTGTTGTCCCCGTATTTATTATCGATAACGTTACTCTAAATCATGGCGGAAGCAGTGTTTTTGAAGGCTCGGGAGCTTTAGGAGGAAGTATTAATCTAACAAATTCAGCTTCGTGGCAAGAGAAAACAAAGCTGGAATTCGGACAGGGTATAAGTAGTTTTAATACTTATAATACCATGTTGTTATTTCAATATGGAAAAAAGAAATTTCAAAGTAGAACGCGCTTTGTAATGGGTATTTCGGAAAACGAATACCCTTTTAAAAATATTTTTATCGACAGAGATAATCCTCCTATAAAATATAGAAAAGGAGCAGGATATAACCATTACGATATAGTACAGGAGTTGTATTTTAAGCCGGGAGGTAAAGATGTTTTTTCTCTGAAAGCATGGGCACAAAGGTATTATCGCGATATAGCAGCTCCCATTAGTGTAACGTCACGACCGGGAAATGAGTGTCAGGAAAATATATCGCTACGTGCTGTTGTAGATTGGAAGCATAGTTTGTCGATGGGAATGGTTAAGGCGCAAATGGCTTTTGTTCACGATTTTTTGAACTATAAAGACGATATATCTAATATCGATTCTGATAACAGATCGAACAGGTGGACAAGTAATGTCTCTTATAATAAAAATCTTTTTGGGTTTATCGATTTTAGTTCCGGAATCAGATACGAAAATATTACTGTGAAATCGGTGAATTATGAGAATAATAAATCGCGAAACGAGATCTCTCTGTTTTCGGGTGCCGAAGTTGATTTTTCGGATGCTTTCCTTGTCAGGATGATGCTGCGTCAGCGTGTTGTCGATAACGATTTTATTCCTCTTATTCCTACTCTTGGAGTAGATATTCGTCTTTTACAGGATGAGGAGATCTATTTTAAAGCAAATGTATCAAGAAATTATCATCTGCCTTCGATGAATGATTTGTATTGGGAACTCGCTGGAAACAGTGACTTAAAAGATGAGAAAGGAGTTTCTGTAGAATCGGGGATTTTGTATAAAAAGCGAATAGGAAAAAGTTTGAGAGTAGAGACAGAATTTACAGGGTTTTATAATGATATTGATAATTGGATTATCTGGCTTCCCGATTCTGTAAAAAGTTATTGGACTCCCAGAAATATACGTAATGCGGTGTCGAAGGGCGTTGAAGCAACATTAAAAATTCAGTATAAAAATAATGATATAGCAATTTCGCATAATAGCTCTTTTAGCTTTACTGATGCAAGAAATAATAAAGTGTTTAATACTGATGATGCATCGTATAAAAAGCAGTTGATTTATGTTCCTAAATACTCTTTTGGCTCTCATCTTAATGTAAATGTAAAAAAAACTTTTTTGAGTGTTGATTATGTATATACCGGGAAAAGATATACTGCAACAGATAATTTGAGATATATGCCGGCCTATTTTTTAACAGATTTTTCTGTGGGAACAAAAAGCAATATCTGGAAAACAGATTGCAGTATTCAATTTAAAATAAATAATGTCTTTGGTAAAGATTACCAAGTGGTAGCATGGCAACCAATGCCGGGAAGAAGTTTTAGTGTTAGTATGAAAATAAGATATTAATAGATAAATCAAATTATAAACGGATGAAACGCCCATGTTAAACAATTTTTAACACACACGAGAATGATTATATGAGTTAACAACCGGCAGGATTTCGACAAACCTTCAAGGTTTGCAGCTGTATTGGTAAAGGTAAGTAACGAGTTGGATTGGCATTCAGAAAAATGTTATTCAGCTCGCAGCGAAGCATTAGAGAGACCGGGAAGCTGAGAACTTGTTCGAAGATCACCCGGCCGAACTTATGCTTTGCAAAGAGATGGATAATATT
>JAYEOD010000036.1:0-5846 GCA_034722575.1 Bacteroidota bacterium
GGAAGCTGAGAACTTGTTCGAAGATCACCCGGCCGAACTTATGCTTTGCAAAGAGATGGATAATATTTTTATGTAAGCCTTGACTTTTTGGTTCTTTTGCGTCAAGGCAAAAGAACAACAAAAAAAACATTATGTTAAATAGAAATCTTAATGCACTGGTATCAGGGTAAACAAATTATAAACGGATGAACCGAGCCATACTAAAACTTTTAATACACACTACAATGATTATAAAGGCGAGCTCTATCCGACCGAAATATAAAATTATAAACGGATGAATTTTGTAAAGGCTGTTATTAGCAAGGTATTAGTTGCGCTGATAAGATTTTATCAGTATGGGATTTCTCCATATACACCGGGCTCGTGTAGATATACACCAACATGTTCGGCATATGGTGTTGAAGCAATAAAAAAACATGGCCCTATTTCGGGAGGATGGCTTACTATTAAACGATTTGCCTCATGTAATCCGTGGGGAGGAAGTGGATATGATCCTGTGCCTGAAAATAAAAAAGCAAAAAACCAAAGTAAATTATAAACGGATAAAAACATGTTAATCATGTAAATCCTGTCTAAAAAATAAACAGATGAATAGAGTAAAAAAAGTATTGATATTATTTTTTGTAACAATTTCATTTTTTTCATACGGACAAAATAACCAATTCGAGATTTCGAAGAATTTGGATATTTATGCTACATTGATGAAAAATCTTAGTATTAATTATGTTGATGAGATAAAAGCCGGCGAGCTTACAGAAGAAGCTATCGATGCAATGTTGAAATCGCTAGATCCTTATACTGTTTATATCCCGGAGTCGGAAGTAGAGGATTTTAAGTTTATTACAACCGGAGAATATGGCGGGATTGGTGCTCTGATTCAAAAACGTGACGATTATGTTATTATTAGTCAGCCATATAAAGGGTTTCCTGCTGATAAGGCTGAATTGCGTGCCGGAGATAAGATTATTGCTATAAATAATAAATCGATGAAGGGTAAAGAGACAGAAGATATCAGTAATTTGATGAAAGGACAACCCGGCACATCGTTTATTATTACTGTAGAGCGAGAAGGTGAAAAAAATTCTATTGACAAAACTGTTACAAGAGAGAAGATACAGATTGCTCCGGTTCCATATTATGGAATAGTGAATGGTGATATTGCATATATTAAACTTCGTAGTTTTACTCAAAAATCTTCGCAAGAGGTGAAAAAAGCCTTTGTGGAGTTGACAGAGAAACACACACTGAAAGGTGTGATTCTTGATTTGCGCGATAATGGTGGTGGTTTACTTAGCGAGGCAGTTAATATTGTAAATATTTTTGTTCCTAAAGGAGAAGTTATTGTTAAGACAAAAGGAAAGCTGGAAGAGAAAAACAGAGATTATATAACAAATAAAAGAGTTATTGATAAAAATATTCCATTAACAATATTAGTAAATCAACATAGTGCTTCAGCATCTGAAATTGTTGCAGGAGCTGTACAAGACTTGGATCGTGGTGTGTTGATAGGCAAAAGAACTTTTGGGAAAGGATTGGTGCAAAATATTATTCCTATTAGCTATAATACAAAAGCAAAAATTACTGTTGCAAAATATTATATCCCTAGCGGACGCTGCATACAGGAAGTTGATTATTCGAAAAAGAATGGTAATGGTGATTTTGATAAAGTTGCCGATAGTTTAATTACATTATATCATACCAAAAATGGCAGAAAAGTATATGACGGAAAAGGTGTACTTCCCGATATTGATATAGAACATGAAGTGGTAAGTCGGATAGCCTTTACTCTATTTATTGAGCATCATGTTTTTGATTTTTCTACTAAGTTTTTTAGAGAGCATAAAGAAATTGCTTCCGCAGATGAATTTGAAATTACTGATGAGATATATGATGATTTTAAATTATTTTTGCAAGGACGCGATTTTGAATATACCACCGATACCGAAGAGCAGCTCAAAAAGCTTAAGGAATCGGCTGAAGAGGAAAAATATTTTGCTTTTATTGAAGAGAAATTCTCTCAGTTAGAGGAGGAATTGCTGAAGCATAAAAATAATGATATTGAAACATTTAAAGAGGAGATAAAACGCTATATAAAATTAGAAATTCTTGTAAGATATTATTATAGTGTTGGTGCTATTGAAGGATCGCTGAATAGCGATAAAGATGTGCTTAAAGCAATTGAAACGATATATAATAAAGAGAAATATAACTCTATATTAAGTAAAAAGTAATTTAATGACTGCTGATATTAGTACTGTAAAAAAGTATATTTATTTATTTTTCTTGTGTCTGTTGGTGGCAGTTTTGCCATTGTCGCGATATATGATGAGTATTTCTCAGTTTTCGTTAATGGCTTTGTGGGTATTTGAAGGTGTTGATACCAAAAGGTTTAAGCAAAGGGTTTCAAATTCTGCTTTTTTGTTAGTGCTGATAACCGAAATAGGGAGTAGTATTGCGCTACAGGTAAAAAAATTCTATCGCAATAAACCGGCGGTTATAATTACCTCTTTATATCTGCTTCACCTTTTGGGATTGTTATATACCGAAGATTTTCAATGGGCTTTAAAAGATATTAGAGTGAAATTACCGCTGTTGTCTTTACCAATATTATTTTCGGGATTGCCTAAAATATCTCGTAAAGAGATGTATGCTGTCTTTTCTGTTCATGCTTTAGCAGTTTTTAGCGGCACTATAATAGTTGTATTCAATTATTATCAAACTTATTCAACCGATATCCGAGAACTTTATCCTTTTATTTCTCATATCAGATTTAGTTTGAATGTGGTGTTGTCGATATTTGCTATCGGATATATCGCATTTCAGAAAGGGTTTTATCCTAAATATGTAAAATTATCTGCTTTAACTATAGTGATTTGGTTTATACTCTTTCTTTTTATTTTTAAAGCTCTATCAGGAATAGTGATATTTTTATTGATTTCGATGGTTTTATTAATGACAGCTATATTTAAACAGAAGAAAATGTTGCTTAAAATAGTCTCTTTTGTTTTCCTTGTCGGGATTCCTCTATTGTTTGGCCGGTGCTTTGTAAATTCTTATACCGATCATACTAAAGTAGAGCCAATTGTTATTTCTGAATTAGATATTGTTACTGTAAATGGTAACAGATATAAGCACGACACTACAGCTTATGGAATTGAGGAGGGAAGATATATTGGGCTGTTTTTATGCAAAAAAGAACTTATCAAAGCTTGGAATAAGGTAAGTGAAATATCATATTATAAAAAAGATAAGAAGAATCAATATATTCGTTTTACTTTAATCCGATATCTTAATTCAAAAAACTTAAGAAAAGATGCCGAAGGTGTAAGTCAATTATCGAAAATGGATATAGAGAATATCGAAAATGGAATAGCAAATTATAATTATACATTACCTTTAAATATAAAAGCCCGAACAGATCAAATTGTAATGGGCTTTATCGAATATACCGAGCACGATAACGCAAACCGTAGCTCTGTAATGCAACGTATCGAATATTGGAAAACCTCGTATAATATTTTTAGTAAAAATCCTTTTATGGGGGTTGGAACAGGAGATGTAAATTTGGCTTTTAGAGAAGAGTATAAAGCAGAGCAAACTCTATTGTCAGAGGCTTTTCAACTGCGTTCGCATAATCAATATATGGCTATTGCTATTGCGTTTGGACTTTTTGGTTTAATATGGCTTTTGGCATCATTTATAATTCCCGCTCTGTTATTATCTGCATTTAAAGATTATTTATTTGTGATATACTTTTTAATAATATCTTTTTCTATGTTGTGGGAAGATACATTAGAAACGCAAGCCGGAGTTACTTTTGTTATGTTTTTCTTTTCGTTGATATTATTTGCACAAGAAAAATATCGTAGCGCATAGAAACAACAAAAGCATTACATTAGCAAATTGAAGAAGTTTGTAATTAAATTAGATAATGAAAAGAAAAAATATATCCATCTCGTACGAAGAGTACGAAGGAAGAGAAGAATTAAAAGAGAGTGATAAAAGCTTGATAAAGAGAGCTGAACAGGCTATGAAAGATGCATATGCTCCCTATTCGAATTTTAGTGTAGGGGCTGCTTTACGATTAGAAGATGGTACTATAGTAATAGGGAATAATCAAGAAAATTCTGCATATCCATCCGGACTTTGTGCTGAGAGAGTAGCTCTTTTTAGTGCTTCGTCGCAATATCCGGGAAAGAAAATATTAGATGCTGCAATTATTGCCAGTGGTTCAGCATTTGTAAAAGAAAATCCTATCCCTCCTTGTGGCGCATGTCGTCAGGTATTTGCAGAGTATGAAAATAAACAAAAATATAAAATCAGATATATCCTGGCATCGGAAAGGGGAAGAGTACAGATTTTTAATGGCATATTAGACCTGTTACCATTCTCTTTCTTTTCTGAACATCTCGAGAAGTAGGATTGGTTAATTTAATTATCCGGTTTTTGACATTTACTGCGCTGTTATTTGATTGTTAGCATATTTTTAATGCTATTTAATAACTATATAAACACTAAAACAAACTATTATGCTGCGAACAAAAACTATTTTATTAACGATTATTCTGTTTGTAGGTCTTACAGCGTTTAAATCTGATAAGCCTTCGCATCAGCTTTATAAAGCAAGCGGAAAAAATATTAAATTTAAGAAACTAATAAAAGAGGCTGCCCAAGCTGATATTATTCTTTTCGGAGAACTTCACAATAATCCTATTGCGCATTGGATGCAATATGAAATTGTGAAAGAGATGTATGCTGAAAAAGGGAAACAAATAGTACTTGGAGCAGAGATGTTTGAGGCTGATAATCAAACAATTATTGATGAGTATCTGGGTGGACTTATTAAACAGAAAGACTTTGAAAAAGAGGCTCGATTGTGGACTAATTATCAAACCGATTATAAACCATTGTTTGAGTTTGCAAAAGATAGCAGCTTGAAATTTATTGCAACAAACATTCCTCGCAGATATGCTGCTTTAGTTCATAAACAAGGTTTTGAAGGGCTGGAAAAATTATCTGCTACAGCAAAACAGTGGGTAGCTCCTTTGCCTATTGCATACGATCCTGAGCTTCCGGGCTATAAAAAAATGGCAAACATGATGAAAAAAATGGGTAGGGGTAAGATGGCAAACAATAACTTACCTAAAGCGCAAGCATCTAAAGATGCTACTATGGCACATTTTATTCTTGAAAATTGGGAGCAGGGTAAGCAATTTATTCACTTTAATGGTTCATACCATTCCGATAATTTTGAAGCAATAGGATGGTATTTAAAACAAGTTAATCCGGAATTAAAAATTATTACTATCTCTACTGTTGAACAGGATGAGGTAGGCGATTTAGAAAACGAGTATAAAAATATTGCCGATTTTATTATTGCTGTTGATAGTGATATGACAAAGACTTATTAAACAAAAGTATAAAAATAATTAGCGCCAAAATTCCATATCGTTACTACAGCAATAGCAAATAGCTTTGATAAATAAAAGTTTTGTTTTGCTTTAGTAACGATAATCCATAACGTAAGCGTGTTAATGGCTAATCCTATAAGCGAAACCAAAAAGAATTTCCCGTATTCCAGTGCAATTTCCGGGTTATGACTATGGAAAGTCCAAATGCGATTAAACACATAATTTGTTGATGCAGCAATTAAAAAACCTATTGCATTAGCAATGTATTTCTGAATTCTTAGCTTCTCTTTACCAAAATATGTAATACCAAAATCGACAAAAATACCGGAACCCCCAACGATTCCGAATTTTACAAACTTCCAAATAATATCTCCTCCTATTGCTGTTATCATATGCGCCTCTAAGGTAATTTAAAAATAATGTTTTTTAGTAAGG
>JAYEOD010000037.1:0-5785 GCA_034722575.1 Bacteroidota bacterium
AAGCAACATAAGCAAGAAGATGACTAGAATCAAATTATAAAACGGATGCACCTATATATAAGAGAGATAAAAGATAAACAGGATAAAAAAAAGTTTTTACAACTACCCATTGTATTATACAAAAATCAAAAGAATTGGATTCGTCCTTTAGATGCAGATATTGAAAAAGTTTTTGATAAAAAAAGAAACAAATACTTTAGAAACGGCACAGCAACTCGATGGTTATTAGAAGATGGAAAAGGGCACGTTATTGGAAGAATAGCTGCTTTTATTGATTTTAAATCGGCAAATAAAAAAAACGACCAACCTACAGGAGGAGTAGGTTTTTTTGAATGCATTAATAACAAGGAAGCTGCTAATTTACTCTTCGACACAGGAAAACAATGGCTCGAAGACCAAGGTATGGAAGCCATGGACGGGCCAATAAACTTTGGTGACAGAAATGAAAATTGGGGACTTCATGTCGAAGGCGATTTTCCTCCAAACTATGGTATGCCGTACCATTTTGCTTATTACAAAGAGCTGTTCGAAAACTACGGTTTTCAAACTTATTTCCGCCAAATAACTTACAAGCGTAAAATAACACCATCGTACGAAGGATTTAGTCAAAAAATTATTGATAAATCTGAAAAACTTTTAAAAGATCCTAATTACTCTTTCCGACATATTAAAATGAGTAATATCAACAACCACTCCGAAGAATTTCGTACCATATACAATAAAGCATGGGCAGGATTTACAGGACTTGGACCGATGAGTAAACCTCAAGCTCAAAGTATTATTAATAAACTCAGAAAAGTTATTGACGAAAAACTTTTTTGGGTGGGATACTATAAAGAAGAACCTATTGCAATGTTTTTGATGCTACCTGAATTAAATCAGATTTTTAAATCTGTTAACGGAAAAATGAACTGGTGGGGAAAACTTGTATTTCTGTTTTTACATCGTCGCAAAACAATTACCACCGCATTAGGAACTCTATTTGGCGTTGTTCCGGAGCACCAAGGCAAAGGAGCTGAGTCGGCCATAATTATGGCTTTCGCCGATATGGTGAAAGAGACTAAAAATTTTCAATATAAAGATATTGAGATGAACTGGATTGGTGATTTCAACCCTAAAATGATTCGTATTGTGGAACAAATTGGAGGCAAAGAGCATAAAATCCATCATACATACAGATATTTATTCGACAGAACAAAAGAGTTTAAACGCATGCCAAAACATTAAGCCGTTATGATACCGGAAAATCTATCATTAAAAGAGCAACTCTATCTAATTACAATGAATAACAATAGTGGTAAGATCCCTGTAAAATACGGGAATTTTCAATACACTATTGCCGGTGCAGCATTGTTTGAATTAGCTATGATGGAAAAGATTTCTCTGGAGAATAAAAGAATCATCCTAAAGGACAGCAAAAAAACAAAAGATCCGATACTGGATCTAGTAATTGAACTTCTTGAAAAATCATCGAAGCCAAAAAAAATTGTTACTTGGTTATACAAAATAAACTTCCGTAACGGGAAAATAAAAAAGCTCATCCGTAACTCTTTATATAAGAAGAAATACATCTCGAAAGAAGAAAAAAAGTTTTTAGGAATAATCCCATATACAAACTATCCTTTATTAAAAACAAGAGAGAAAATCCGTTTAACAACTCATCTCGAAAAAGTACTCCTTCATAGTAACACCATCCCGGAAACGGAAGCGCTACTATTTGCATTAATGGGTGCAACAGATATTTTATCGACAATAATAAAAGATAGAGCACAAAGAAAAAAAGCTAAAAAACGTATAAAACAGCTTGTTAAAGAAAACGAATTGTGTACCTCGTATAACGAAGCTTTAAGAGAAATTCAATTGGCAATTACCGCTAGCATGGTTACTGTTTCTACAACTTCGGCAATAGCAGCAGGACATTAAAAGTGTATATTTGCACCAAAATAGCGAATAAAAAAGCGGATGAACTTAAAGGACGATTATAAAATTACGGATTGGCTGCCTATTACTAAAAAAGAAGCAACTAATCGCGGATGGGACGAGCTAGACATTATCTTAGTTTCGGGAGATGCATATGTAGATCATCCCGCTTTTGGAAATTCAATAATAGGAAGGATTTTAGAAAAAGAGGGTTTTAAAATTGGTATTATACCACAACCTAACTGGACAGACGACTTAAGAGATTTTAAAAAATTTGGTAAACCAAGACTATTTTTCGGTGTAACATCGGGAAATATGGATTCGATGGTAAACCATTATACCGCAAATAAAAGATTACGCTCTAACGACGCCTACACTCCCGGCAATGTTTCCGGTTTCCGTCCCGATTATGCTACTAGCGTTTATTCAAATATCCTTAAAAAACTTTTTCCCGACACACCTGTTGTTATTGGCGGCATAGAAGCTTCGCTACGCAGAGTAACGCATTACGACTATTGGTCGGATAAGCTAAAACCATCGATATTAGAAGAGAGCAGTGCCGATATTTTAGTATATGGCATGGGCGAGACTCCTATTGTAGAAATTGCGCGCCTTATAGATAAAGGAGTGCCAATATCGCAATTAACTTCTATACCTCAAACAGCAATTATTCTTAAGGAAGGAAAGCTATTACCCGAAAACAACAAAACAGATACTATTACACTACACTCTCACGAAAAATGTTTGAGAGATAAAAAGAGCTTTGCCGAAAATTTTAAAATTGTTGAGCAGCAATCGAATAGCATGGAAGGCTCACGATTAATTCAGCATGTAAAAGGGAAAACAATAGTAATAAATCCTGCAAATCCAACACGCAAAATATATGATGAGCCATACGATCTGTTTTATACTCGTTTGCCTCATCCAAAATATAAAAAGCGCGGAAATATTCCGGCTTACGAAATGATAAAACACTCTATTAACATACATCGCGGATGTTTTGGAGGGTGTAGTTTCTGTACTATTTCTGCTCATCAAGGAAAATTTATTTCAAACCGCTCGCAAAAATCAATAATGAAAGAGTTGGATGAGATAACCCAAATGGAAGATTTTAAAGGCCATATCACCGACCTAGGTGGCCCATCGGCAAATATGTATCAAATGGAAGGCATTGACTTAGAACAGTGCAAAAAATGTTTACGTCCTTCGTGTATATTCCCTTCTATTTGCAGCAATTTAAACACCAACCATCAGCCTCTTAACGAGATTTACGAAAAAGTAAGAAAGCATTCCGGAATAAAAAAAGTTACTATTGGCAGCGGAATCAGATACGATTTACTTGTTGGCAGGTCGAAAACAGAGACTAAAGAGAATCACTGCGACACATATCTCGAAAACTTGATTAAATATCATGTTAGCGGCAGACTAAAAGTAGCTCCCGAGCATACCGATGATGAAGTTTTAAAACTGATGCGTAAGCCATCTTTTTCGCTGTTTTATAAACTAAAAGAGAAATTCGATGCTATTAATAAAGCCGAAAACACTAAACAGCAATTAATACCATACTTTATATCGAGCCATCCGGCAAGTACATTAAAAAGCATGGCAGATCTTGCGCTTAAAACAAAAGAGATGGATTTCCATTTGGAGCAAGTGCAAGACTTCACTCCCACTCCAATGACTGTTGCTACAGTGATATTCTATTCGGGATATCATCCATATACATTAAAAAAAGTATATACCGCAACTGCTAAACACGACAAATTAGATCAGCAAACTCTGTTTTTCTGGTATAAACCCGGCAATAAACAAAAAGTTTCACGCATCCTCGCTAAAGCGGGATTAAGCGAGCTTGTGACACAACTCTTTTCGCGACAAAAGCAGGACTATAAAAAAGAGACTCGCAGTAAAAAAACAGACTCTTTAAAAACTAAAAACTTTAAAACCAAAGAAAATAAATATACTCGAAACAAAAAAAATAATAGGAGATAAACAATATGCCCAAGGTTCATAAACACATATTAATTCTTATTGCAGGAATACTTTGGACAGGAGTGGGGCTGTTTTTACTCAGCTTGTCGTTTCGTTGGTTTTCAGAACTTTCTACTAACGAAATAATTTCAGCTCTAATTGCCGGATCATTATTAGGCAGCGTTATTTCTTATTTTGGTTTCTCGGCATTAGCAAATAAAAACATAACTCGTATTAATAACTACCGAGAAAAAGTATGTATTTGGGCTTTCCAAAAATGGACATCATACATTCTGATTATCTTTATGATGAGCTTAGGTATTTTTATGAGAAATACGCCTCTTATTCCAAAATCGCTGTTAAGTCCAATGTATATTGGTATTGGTTTTGCCCTTTTTACAGCTAGTTTTCGCTACTACAACTTCTTATTAAAGCTTAAAAAAAGTAATGCTTAAAGTAAAATATAATAATCTAATTCTATTTACCGGAATAATTTGGCTTATTGCAAGTACGATTCTATTGCGAAGAGCATATTGCTGGATAGAGCTAATAACACATACTCAACTAATAACAGGAATTATACTGGCAATTATAATAACTTTTGTGAAGAGTTATTATATTTTCCGAAAACTAAATCTAAGAAATATCAAGCGTATTAAGGCTTTTAAACCACAAAGCATAAGTATTTGGGAATTCCACCCGCTTAAAGATAAACTACTAATAATGCTAATGATTGTTTTAGGCATAGCATTACGCCACTCTCCTATTGTTCCAAAATACATACTCTTTCCTATATATCTGGGAATAGGAATCTCTATGTTTTATGTGTGTATTTTATATTTTACAACACATATAAAAGCTTACAGCAGATGCACGGATTAATTTTTATTTGCCTGATATCACAAAACAGTAATAACTATTATAATCGCAAAACCTATTACTACTATCAACAACGACGCTACAATACAGTTCTCACTTAACCAACTCCTTTACTTTAGATAACAAAAGCCCTTTTTTGTATCCAATAGACCATGAGTAGGCTATTTTTAGAAGTATAGAATAAGAGTAGAACAAGTTATTCGTGATTATAGTTTAAAAAGTAGAGAAGAAGCTCCAAAGGATAGTAATAAATATCATAAATAAGAACACCAGACAACTTTACGTTAGTTGTACTAAAAAGAAATTAGTAGTTTATCCTCTTAAAAGATTGGAGTAAACTGTGTCACTTTATGGCGCCTTAATGACTTGGAATACCAACAAAAAGCATAATCGCCCTACGGACATTTCACACCCGGAATTATTACTACGATTATAAATTTTACTTTATAACACTAAAAAACCTCTCATTTTCATTTGAAATATCCCACACCAATTTTTCATTAAACCATATTTTTTGAGAAATCGTAGAATTCTCCTTCCTTTCTATATCACATTTAAGCGTATCATTTATACTATCATTCCATTTTATAATAGTAATTGGATAATTATCGGACACGTTATCATTTGGAAAAACCCTAATTCTGTACTCTAATTGATGTTTATATATAACAAATCCTTTTGAATAATCCATACTTGGCTGGTTGCACACAATCGGCTCATCATCAACCAAATAAAATATCTCAATATCACTTTCTTTAAACGAAATATCATTTTCGGGATCTAACAAATCTATTCCATCAACATTTTTAATCGAAATATCAACACGTGTGGATACTATTACTTGGCTACCGCTATCTTTACTACAAGATGCGAAAACAACTAAAATTATTAAAAATAAATTTTTCATCATAATTATTTTTTAAGGTTCAATGTTATAAACCATACCCCTTTTATAATTAAAAGTATGATCTCCCGGATTAAAATTATTACAGCCATAATAACCATTAAATTAATT
>JAYEOD010000038.1:0-5757 GCA_034722575.1 Bacteroidota bacterium
AATCCCTTACTATATTATTTTTAAACAAATTTTTTCTCTAACTCATTTTAACTATTTTTACATTATTAATCTACAGGCGATTTGTTGTTGCAAGTGTCTGTAAATGAGTTTTATCCGATAATTCCTATTATATGTTTTTAATTTTTGATACTGAAACTACCGGTCTTCCAAAAAAATTTAATGCCTCGATTACCGACTCAGATAATTGGCCGCGCATGGTGCAACTTGCATGGCAAGTGCATGATGAGAATGGCGAGCTGAAAGAGGTGAAAAATTTTATTATTAAACCCGAAGGATATACAATTCCGTATAGTGCTGCTAAAGTACACGGAATTACTACCGATAAAGCCGAAACCGAGGGCGTTGCATTAGAATATGTTCTTAATGAGTTTAACAAATCGTTGCAAGAGGTTGAATTTGTGGTTGGGCATAATATCTCTTTTGATATTAATATTTCAGGAGCTGAATTTTATAGGAAGAATATTGCTACACCAATAATGGAGATGAGCTCTTTGGATACCATGGATACATCTACAAATTATTGTAAACTTCTTGGTGGTAGAGGTGGTGGATTTAAGAGACCTAAATTAATAGAACTGCATAAATTTCTTTTTAACGAACCTTTTGATGAAGCGCATAATGCTTCCGCAGATGTAGAAGCTACTGCACGATGCTTTTTTGAGCTGGTGCGTTTACAGGTGTTTTCTCCCGCTAGTGTTGGTTTTTCAAATGAACAGATAAAACGTTTTCAGGAGATTAATCCTAATGTTGTTAAACCTGCCGGAATAAAAACAGAAGTGCAGTCGGAAGCAAATTCTTTAAAAGAATTGCAGTATGAAGGGGGAAGTGCGGATGCTGAGGATATTGAGCGAGTCTCTAACGCCTCTTTTTCTCATCTGCATTTACATTCTCAATACTCAATATTAGATGGTGCGGCAGAAATAAAGAGTGTTGTAAATAAAGCAGTGAAGGATCATATGCCTGCCATAGCAATTACCGATCATGGAAATATGTTTGGTGTAAAAGATTTTCATCAAACAGTACTAGGTGTTAATGCGAGTATCGACAAAGCTCCACAATTAGTGGAATCGTTACTAAAAGAGATGGCTGATATCAAAATTATGATATCACAAGCTGATGGTGATGAAGTTAAGCCGTTACGAGAGCAGTTAAATGATAAAGGTCAGGAGCTGAAAAACAATCAGGAGCTTCTTAAATCTAAAAGAATTAAACCTATTTTAGGATGCGAAGTATATGTTGCCCGACGTTTGCATACTGATAAGAAAGATAAAACTGATGGATCAGGGCATCACCTTATTCTATTGGCAAAAAATTTAACAGGATACCATAATCTTATGAAATTGGTGTCGTATTCTTGGTTAAACGGGTTTTATTATAATCCTCGTATCGATAAAGAGTTGCTTAGAAAATATAGCGAAGGATTAATTGTTTCATCAGCATGTTTGGGAGGAGAAGTCTCGCAAGCTATTATGCATCATGGCAAAGAGAAAGCGATAGAGGTAGTAAAAGAGTATAAAGAGATTTTTGGAGAGGATTATTATCTTGAAATACAACGACATAAAGGAAATCATCCCAGTACTAAAAGTGTTTTAGAGGATCAGAATTTTGTGAATAAGATTATCAGAGAAATTGCAGTAGAGCAAAATATTAAGCTCATTGCGACTAATGATGTGCATTTTATTAATGCCGAAGATGCTTCTGCTCACGATCGATTAATATGTTTGAGTACAGGTAAAAATGTTGATGATGAAAATAGGATGCGTTATACTTCGCAGGAGTATTTTAAAACACAGCAGGAGATGCGAGAGCTGTTTGCTGATGTTCCTGAGGCGATAGTGAATATTTCGGAGATAGTAGATAAAGTTGAGGAGTATGAGCTGAATCAATCTCCTATTATGCCCGATTTTGAAATCCCTGACTCTTTTGAGAGCCCTGATGATTATTTGAAACATGTTACCTACGAAGGAGCAAAAAAACGTTGGGGGGTTATAACCGATTCTATTCGCGAGCGACTCGATTTTGAGCTGGATGTGATAAAAAATATGGGGTTTCCCGGTTATTTCCTTATTGTATGGGATTTTCTTAAGGCAGCCCGAGAACTTGATGTCTCTGTAGGACCGGGAAGGGGCTCTGCTGCCGGTTCGGCAGTGGCATATTCGTTGCGGATTACAGAGATAGATCCTATTAAGTATGATTTGCTGTTTGAGCGTTTTTTGAATCCCGATCGTGTTTCAATGCCCGATATTGATATCGATTTTGATGATGATGGACGCGCTAGAATATTAAAATGGGTAGTAGAAAAATATGGTATTAATCGCGTTGCGCATATTATTACCTTTGGTACTATGGCGGCAAAATCCTCTATTCGCGATGTTGCCCGAGTACAGCAATATCCACTCTCCGAATCGGATAAGCTGGCAAAATTAGTTCCTGAAAAACCGGGCATGTCGCTGAAAAAAGCTTTTGAATTATCTCCCGAGCTTAAGGAGGCTCGTGATAATGGCTCGCCGGAAACCTCTTCGGTATTGAAATTTGCACAAACGCTCGAAGGCTCGGTACGGAATACCGGTACTCACGCTTGTGGTATTATTATCGGTAAAGATGATCTGGAAAATTATGTCCCTGTTAGTACTGCTAAAGATTCTGAATTAACATATGTTACTCAATATGATGGGCGATTTGTAGAGGATATAGGATTGTTGAAAATGGACTTCCTGGGGTTGAAAACTCTTTCTATTATTAAGGATGCTGTAAAAAATATTAAACTCTCAAAAGGTGTTGATGTTGATATAGAAAATGTTCCTTTGGAGGATGAAAAAACTTACGAGTTATATGCCAATGGAGAAACAACAGGTCTTTTTCAGTTCGAGTCGGATGGAATGAAAAAGTATTTGCGCGATTTAAAACCTACTCGTTTCGAAGATCTTATCGCCATGAATGCCCTTTATCGCCCGGGACCGTTAGAGTATATCCCTAGTTTCGTGAAGCGAAAAAATGGTGAGGAACCGATTGTTTATGACCTTCCGGAGATGGAAGAGCATTTAAAAGAGACTTATGGTATTACTGTTTATCAAGAGCAGGTCATGCTTCTTTCTAGAAAATTAGGAGGGTTTACCAGAGGTGAGTCTGATACTTTGCGTAAAGCAATGGGTAAGAAAAAACTAAAACTTATGGCTCAGCTAAAAGTAAAGTTTGAAGCCGGTTGTAAAGCAAATGGGCATCCTAAAGAAGCCATTGATAAAATATGGAGCGACTGGGAAGCGTTTGCTAAGTATGCCTTTAATAAGTCGCATGCTACTTGCTACTCCTATGTATCGTATCAAACAGCTTATTTAAAAGCACACTATCCGGCTGAATTTATGGCGGCGGTGTTAAGTCGTAATATGAATGATATTAAAAAGGTTACCTCTTTTATTGATGAGTGTCAGCATATGGGAATTAATGTTCTTGGCCCTGATGTTAATGAGAGTTACGATAGGTTTACTGTAAATAAAGATGGTGAGATACGATTCGGGATGGTAGCCATTAAAGGTGTTGGCGAAAATGCTGTGGAGGCTCTGATTGAGGAGCGGACTAAAAACGGTTTGTATAAAAATATCCTCGATTTAGTAGAGCGTGTGAGTTTAAAAACTGTTAATAAAAAAAGTCTGGAAGCATTAGCGCTTGCAGGAGGTTTTGATGGTTTTAACGATGCTCACAGAAAACAATATCTCTATAAAGAAAATAATTCTGATCCTATTTTTCTTGATAAGATTGTGAAATATGGTAATCAATATCAACAGAACTTGAATTCTGCACAAGCCTCTCTGTTTGGCGAAAGTAACGAAGTAGAGTTGCCAAAATTGGAGTTCCCTAAAACAGAACCTTGGACACAGCTTGTTACTCTAAAAAAAGAGAAAGAGGTTATTGGATTTTACCTTTCAGGACACCCTCTTGATGAGTATCGACTTGAGATGAATAGCTTTTGTAATGTTACTATTAAAGATATAAAAAATGGTGATTTAGAACGACATCAAGGTAAAACATTGGTGTTTGCCGGTATTGTTTCTATTCCTTCTGTTCAACGATATACTAAGAATAATAAACCTTTCGGGAATTTTGTTATTGAAGATTTTAGCGATTCAATGGATATTTATATGTTTGGTAGTGATTATACCGATAATATCGGATATATATCTACTGAAGGACATTTGCTGTTGATTAGGGCTAAAGTGCAGAAAAAAAGATGGTCTAAAGATGGAGAGAATGATCTTGAACTGAAAATTATTAATGTAGAACATCTTGCCGAAGCACTAGAGACTTTAGCAAATAAAATGTTTTTAAAAATTGATCTGGAGGAACTGGATAGCTATATGGTTTCTACTTTGCATAAATTAATAGAGAAATATCCCGGAAACGGAACTATGGAATTTACTGTTATTGATAAAGAAGACGGTTTGTCAGTTCGTCTTCCTTTAAAATCGCGAAAAATAGATGTGTTAGAAGTGGCTAAAGAGTTGAGTAATTATAAGGAGTTGAAAGTTAATCTGGAATAGAATCTTGTCATTATGGTAAAATATTTTTTTGGCAACAATTTTGATTGTAGTTTGACACGAAAAAATCATTAGATTTGAAAATTATTAATAAACAAAACAATATTAGTTATGACAATAGAAATTACTGATGCTAACTTTGAAGAAATTGTAATAAAATCTGATAAGCCGGTTATACTAGACCTTTGGGCAGAGTGGTGTGGCCCTTGTAGAATGGTTGGTCCTGTTGTAGAAGAGATAGGCCAAGATTATAAAGATAGAGTTGTTGTTGGTAAATTAGATGTGGATAATAATCCTGCTACTACTGCAAAACTTGGTGTTCGCAATATCCCTACAATATTTTTCTTTAACAACGGAGAAGTTGTAGATAAACAAGTAGGGGCTGTGCCTAAAGCTGTTTTGGTTGATAAATTAGAAGCTATTTTATAAAATAACTTTCGCAGTTATTTAACCTGACATTAAATCTTGTAAAGGTTTTGAAAGCAGTTTTCTATAGAAAACTGCTTTTTTTATTATTGATTAATTTGCAGAGACAAGGCATGGCCGGTTTGATGTTTTGTTGTACGCCTTATTATGACTGCTTTTTAAGACAAGAATAACGAAGAAGCGGACATTATGCACAAACACTAATTAAAGTGAAAGTATGAATAACAGAACCATTAATAAGGAACGATTACAAAAATTAAACCCTTTAGAATTTCATGCAAAGCAGGTGGTAGAAGGATTTATTACAGGAAAGCATAAAAGCCCTTTTCATGGTTTCTCTGTTGAGTTTTCTGAACACCGACAATACAATACCGGAGAATCAACACGGCATATCGATTGGAAATTATTTGGTAAAACAGATCGTTTATATACTAAAAGATATGAAGAGGAGACAAATTTGCGCTGCCAAATAGTGGTTGATAACTCCTCTTCAATGTATTTCCCTGCTATAAAAATTCCCTCTTTCAAGAATCCTAATAAAATAACTTTCTCGGTATATGCAGCCGCATCTATTATGCAATTGCTAAAGAAACAGCGCGATGCCGTTGGTATTACTCTTTTTTCTGATAAGATCGACTTCTCAACACAAACTAAATCAAGTAATACTCATATCGGTTTTTTATATTCTCATCTCGAAAAGCTACTTAATCCTATTACAAAAGACGATTACAAAAAAACTAATGTTGTGGATACTCTACACGATGTTGCAGAGCAAATT
>JAYEOD010000039.1:0-5753 GCA_034722575.1 Bacteroidota bacterium
TCGTTTTCAGTTTTTTTTAGTTCGTCGTATTCTTTTGGAACAGAATTAAGAGAAGGAACGGCAACACAACTTTTAGAAACATCTAACAATAGTGTTATTACTGCTGTAGCCGGAAAAATGTTGCCATATACATTAGTATATTTTATTTATGCTATGATTATGAATTTCTTTCTGTTTTCTGTTGTTAACATACCACTACAAGGGAATTACACCCTGATAATACTATCCGAAATATTACTTATTATCGCATATCAATTAATAGCAATTTCGTTTTTAGCCGTAAGCTCTAATATGCGATTAACAATGTCGTTAGGAAGCGCTTTTACTATGATGGCATTAACGTTTGCCGGACTTACATTTCCATATATGGCGATGCCTGTTTCAGCAAAAATATTCTCACATATTTTTCCATATTCATATTGGCTAAAAACTTTTTTAGGTCAATCATTACGTGGCGAAGATATTGTTAACAGCATTTATCCGCTATATTATATTTTGATCTTTATTGCAGTAGGAGTATTAAGCTTACCGCTATACAAAAAGAGACTTGCTAATAAAAAATATCACGGAAAGATATAAATAAAATAATTTTATAAACGGATGACCCTTTTTAAACATATAACAAACTTTTTATCCGATATCGGAACATCTTTCATTAACGAGATGAAACGAATCTTTTCGGATGCCGGAGCCGTGCTTATTGTATTTTTTGGCATTGCTCTATATGCCGGTATTTACTCTTTAGCCTACGAAAAAGAGATTGTTAACGATATACAGGTTGCATTAGTTGATTTAGACAATTCAAACACCAGCCATAAATACACTCGCATGGCCGATGCTACAGATGAAATAAATATCACTTACGAGCCAACAAGCATACAAGAAGCAAAAGAACTCTTTTTCAATAAAAAAGTACACGGTATTATTGTTGTAGATAAAGATTTTGAAAAAGACCTTCTTAGCGGAGAGCAATCTCACATAAGTGTTTACTGCGATGCCAGCTACTTTTTATTATACAAACAAGTATTAACAGCAAGCATATATTCTAGCCAAACACTATCGGCAGGAGTAGAAATAAAACACAAACTAGCAAAAGGACAAGCCGAATCACAAGCACTAAAATCGCGCGATCCTCTGCCTTCTAAAACTGTTACACTACACAATCCCACTAACGGCTATGGCTCTTTTGTAATGCCGGGTTTAATAATTGTGATATTACAACAAACCCTACTAGTGGTTTTAGCAATGCTGGGAGGCACAACACACGAAAAAAAGAATTTCTATATTAATTTACCTTCTAACAAAACAGGCGCTGTAACATCGTATGTGCTAGGTCGATCAGCTGCTTATCTATTAATATATCTTGTTAACGGAGTTATTTCGTTGGTGTGGATTTACGATTGGTTCGATTATCCCAATAAAATTTCTTTTATAGAGATACTACCATTATACATTCCTTTTATCCTGGCTTCAACATTTTTAGGAATAAGCATTGCCTGTTTGTTTGAAAAACGTGTGCACAGCTTTATGTATTTAGTCTTTTTATCGCCAATAGTATTATTTCTTAGCGGATTATCATGGCCGGCAGAAGCCATGCCCTCAACCCTTTACGGATTAGCACATATACTGCCAAGCACATACATGGTTCCGGGATACTTACGCATGAGAACTATGGGGGCAAGTTTACACGATATAGCATACGAACTAAACGGAATATATATTCTGATGACAATCTATTTTGTTATGACAATAGCCACAGTAAAATATCAGGTTTATAAATATAATAAACGATAAAAAGGGGCTTAAAAAAAGGTGTTATCTCTTTAAAAAACCTGTTAGAAAATTTCTAACAGGTTTTTTTTATGCAAAAAAAGCTATTCAAATAATCGAATATACAATTTATACGTACAAATGTTAAATAAGTACCGGCGAATATACATTTGTCATTTTTATAACAAATCTTACTCATATATTTGCCATACGATTAACATTACCCAATGTTAAACTAAATTATTTCCAAAAAAAACCTAGTATAAATCTCTCCATACTGCCTCGGTGTAATAACCCATCATCTCTCGGTGATGGGTTATTATTTTTTAAACTATACCATATAAAAATAAAAGTTGTACTTTAGTATTATATTATAATAACATTCTATAACATGAAGAAGATAACATTGTTTTTATTAATTCTAACCATATCATATCACACACAAGCACAATACTTTACTGATATTAAAGCAGACTTGTATCATCATATAAATTGTGGAGGAGTTTGGTTCGACCAAGATGACGATGGTGATTTAGATTTAATACTTACCGGTCATTTGTTAAAAAACAAATTTCCCAACGCAGCCTCAAAATATTATAAAAACATAAACCGCGAAAGAGATTTTACTTATCTATATTCCGGTATAATAAATTTAGGGTTTAGCGATGCTGATGCTGCCGATTATGATAATGATGGCGATATCGACATCCTTGTTTCCGGAGCAAATAAAAACAAAAAACCCACAACTTTTCTTTATGAAAACAGACGCACGAATAAATTTCTTTATAAAAAAACATCACTAAAAAATCTTTCTCATAGCTCTGTGGCTTTCGCCGATTATAACAGAGATGGGAATCAAGATATTGCTATTAGCGGTTTAGATGAACTTTCTGTTCCACAAACAATCATTTATTCAGGAAACGGAAAAGGTGCTTTTTATGATATAAAAAGTAATATAGAAGGTGTTTACGATGGGACATTAGCTTGGGGCGATTACGATAATGATGGCGACTACGACTTACTTATTAGCGGAAAAACCCATGATGATCGCGCTATCACTTCTCTTTACAAAAATATTAACAATACTTTTGTTAAAGTTCAAATTGATTTCCCGGGATTAAAATCGAGCGATGCTGCATGGGGTGATTATGATAACGATGGCGATGTAGATTTTATAATTTGTGGCGAAGATAACAATGGAAATATCTCCACTCTATTATTCAATAATCTAGGAAACAACAGCTTCTTAAAAGTTTCAACAGATATTCCAGGCGTTCGTACCGGCTCTGTCGATTGGGGCGATTTTGATCACGATGGAGACCTTGATATTCTTATTACAGGAGAATCATATAACAACACAATTTTTTCAAGAGTTTACCGCAACGATAGAGATAACATTTTTTTTAAAATAGATGCCGGAATAACAGGTGTCTATCTAAGCGACGGAGCATGGGGAGATTACGATAACGATGGCGACCTCGATTTATTCATCTCAGGAATGACTAAAGACCATAATCCAACATCAAAAATTTATCGTAACGAAAGAATTAAAAAAGTAAAAAACAACACAAATTTTGTTGAAAATACAGACGACTACAGCTCAGATATTTGGAACAGAAAGCCTACGCTTATAAATAAAGAGAATTACTATTTTCTTATTTCTTCATGCTTCTGCATTCCCGACAGCTCATATACAAAAGAGGATTTTCATCTTTTTATTAGTGAAGTTTTTAAACTAAACCTACCTCATTATCATCCCGACTTATATTTCGATAATATTATTCGAGAGCATGAATTTTGGGGAGAGATAAAAAGTAGCTTTCCTTCCGAAGGACATACTACTCTTAAAGAAGCTCAAAAAGCCAGAGTAGCATTTATAAAAAAATATCGTAAAGAAAATTATAATATTCATTATATAAAGTGGTTGAATCAACCTAAAAAATAATTGTGTTTTATCTATCTCAAACTACAATTCTTCTTGTAATTTAAGATAGATTTCTCTACACACCCACGCATCTGTAGCGGCATATCGTATTTGCCCCATTGATAAAATTTCAGTCTCCCAATTACTGATGCGATAACGTTTACTAATTCTAAACCCCAACACCAAAGCCGCCAAATTCCTAACCCCAATACTTTCAAATCCTATTTTAGGACAATAGATATTCAGATCCACCATATTAGCAGGCTCAAAATAGTGCATCTCCTGTAACTCCTTAATATCACGCGGCAAAGCCAATCCTACTTTCATAATTTTTGGATCAGACAATAACTCTAAAATCCCAGGCAATAATCCGGTTTTTTTTATCCTAAAAAGGTATGCTTTATCACCCCCCGAAAGTTGTACCAAAGACGGGTCATGATATTCGCCCTTTTGAAAAGCCGGTTTCGTTTCTGTATCTATACCAATTATGGTCTCTCGTTTTAACGCATCAATTGCTTTAATAGCAGCATCCACATCCTCAATAACCTCAACATCCCCCTCAAAACTTCCTAACGGAAATTCATTCACCTCATCCTTTGTTATCTTTTTATTCATCCGTTTATTTTTTAGACAGGATTTACATGATT
This sequence comes from Bacteroidota bacterium, assembly GCA_034722575.1. Lineage (GTDB taxonomy): Bacteria > Bacteroidota > Bacteroidia > Bacteroidales > JAIPAH01 > JAIPAH01. Next base: position 4,342 of record JAYEOD010000039.1, read on the forward strand.
AACATGTTTTTATCCGTTTATAATTTGTTTGCCCTGATATCAAGGCATTAAGTTTTCTATTTAACATAATGTTTTCTTTGTTTTTTTCAAAAACATTGTCCCTTTTTCTTGATAAAAAGGGACGGAAAAATCAAGGCTTACATAAAAATATTATCCAACTCATTACTTATTTTTATTAATACAGTAAACCTTTAAGATTTATCGAAATCCTGCGGCTGTTAACTCATATAATCATTCTCGTGTGTGTTAAAAATTGTTTAACATGGGCGTTTCATCCGTTTATAACTTAATCACTTAAAGTAAATCGTATATTACAAGATAATTCCATATCTTGCAAAAAATTTTTACAAAGTTATTGATAATATTTATGGCTAAAAAATCGAATAAAAAAAAATCTTCACAAAGTGTATTTCTTAACGAAGATGAGATTACATTCAAAATGAAAGAGCTACAAAAAGAAGACGCTTACAAATTAATGGAAAGTAACAAACTCCGCATTATAGCTATAGAAATGTTATTTGAAGAAGAGGATGACGAATAATTTGTAACTGAATTTATTATCATCGAATAAAAAAAATAAAATTCCAAATAGTTTCAGGCTAGATATTCCTAAAGATCGTATTATATTTGCCTGATTAAAAAGATATATATCATGCATAATTGGTTTACTTGTAAAGTTAAGTACGTAAAGATTGACGAAAGCGGCAGAGAGAAAAAAGTAACTGAACCATATCTTATTGATGCGGTTTCTTTTTCAGAAGCAGAAACACTAATACATAAAATCCTTGAGCCTTATATTAAAGGCGATATGGAGATCAAAAGCCTTTCCAGAGCAAATATTGCTGATGTTTTTGATTTTGATGATGACGGAATGTGGTTCAAAACAAAACTTGTTTATCACGATTTAGATCCTGATACAGAAAAAAAGACTAAAGTAACAAAATTTATTTTCGTTAAAGCATCTAATGTAAAAGAGGCTTACGAACGCGTTGAAGAGAATTTGAATCTATTAATTCCTTACGATATGCCATCAATACAGGAGACTCCTATTGTTGACGTATTCCCTTACGAAATTGATGAAGAAAAAGCATTAGATGGTCGTAACGTACGACCATTAGAAGAGACTGATGTTATTGATAGTGTTACAGGGAAAATTGTTGACGACAGCTTTTCTAATGAAAAACAGATGGAAGAAACAGTAACGGAAGAGTATTCTGAAAAAGAAGAAATAGGTAGTAGCGAGGAAGAATACAACAATCCTGAAGAACAAGAAATCCTTACTGAAGAAAGAGAAATCGACGAGAATACTTCTTACTAAAAAAAAATATTCTATAAAAAAATCCTTACAGGCTCTCACCTATAAGGATTTTTTTGTTTTTAGTTATTGTGACCTCGGGAGGATTCGAACCCCC
>JAYEOD010000040.1:0-5705 GCA_034722575.1 Bacteroidota bacterium
GAAAAGTCATACGTAAAAACGAAATATTTTTTAATTTATTTTTATATGTTTCATGTTGTTGTGATGGATTGTGCTGAGGCATAGTGTGTAATGCCCGTGAATCATATCAATTATGGATTTGTACACAGATCACATCTGTTTTTGTTTTGTCATCGAATTACGCGAATTATACGAATTTTTTTAATCCACTGGTGTGGGGTTTTGATTTGTGACTTTGCTTGGCAGGGAGCTGTGTTATTATATGCCGCTGTTGAGTACCTTGCCCGATCAACTACAAGTCCAAAAATAACTAAAAGTTGTTATAGGTAGATTCCGTATCAAGGTTATGGAGAATAGCTTGTGGGCTTTGTTGACTTTGTTTATTTATATGTAATGTAATATATGTGTGTATTTCATCACATAATCACCATTATAATAATATTATATTGTATATTTAAATTTTATTTGTAAATTGTATCTAAAATTAACTAACTAATTTTTTATTAAAGAATATACTATGAAGAATTTTTTATCTATTTTATTAGTGTTTGTCTCTGTGTCATTAGTAGCACAAAATTTTAGTTCTCCTGATAATTTTCAGATCAGGACTAAAAAACTATTAAATACCTATTTGGAGCAAATGGATGTTAGTGGAGATATTAATATTGAGGATTTTTATAAAGGGTTTGATAATACCTTAACGAATCAGGAGAAAGGGACGAAAGAAAAAAAATGGGTGTATGATACGATATATAGATATGACAGTGGTGGAGGAGCAGATTGGGATTTAAAAAGTGTTGCTAAGGTTATAAAGAGAGATTATTATGGACATCCTTTTAAAGTTATTGAGGAATCTGTTGGTGAAAATGCAGGAGAAATGGTAAATATGAATTATTATAATACTTTTTATTATAATGCTAATATAATTGATGTTGATATGACATTCGTATGGAGTAGTAAGACAGAAGAATGGTTGGTATCTGAATATTTAAAAAATAATGAAAATGGATCTCTGCATGAAAAATATAATAAAACTTGGGATGTGAATACTAATATCGTTACTTCTGGTGATAGATCTAACTATACTTATGATGCCAATGGAAATATGACAGTACAAAACAATCAGAATTATAATGTAGATTATAAAAATTCCAATTATAAAAGTGACCAGTGGATTGATATAGATTCTATTATATATACCTATAATGAGCAAAATAATTGTACAAATGAGTTGCGAAAAGTACATGATGATAATACAGGTTTAATGGTAAATGAATACCAATACATTAAATCTTATGATTCTGATGGAAATTGCATATTGCAATATAAACATTTGTGGGATGTAGAGGTAAATGATTGGAATGAAATTTACAAATACATATATGTATTTGATGATAATGGAAATGAAATTTCATGGCTCTCACAAAATCGGGATGTGGAAAACAACGTATGGGTGAATAGTTGGCAAATTATTTACTACTATGATGATAATGGAAATGAAATTTCATGGCTCTCACAAAATTGGAGTGCGACAAACGACGTGTGGGTGAATGATTGGCGTCATATTGCTAATTTTGATGACAATGGAAATCATATTTTTGATTCTTATCAACGTTGGAATGATGAAATAGGTGAATGGGGCAATCAAGTACAAATGATCATGGAATATGACCAGAATTCCAATTTGATTTATGGGCTTTACCAGAGATGGGAAGTAGATTCATGGTTGAATAGTGTGCAAATTATTTTAGTTTATGATGATTATGGAAATTGTACTAGCCAAATTATGTTAAGCTGGAATAACAGGGCTAATGCATGGGATAATTGGACTAAAGAAGAGGTTGTATGGTCGGAATTTGATTTGCAGGGAATATCAGAATCAGAAAGTTTGAACATTTCAATTTATCCAAATCCTTCTAATGGAATTTTTAATATTGAATATAAGAAGCCAATTGATAAAGGTTCTATACTTGAAGTATATAATGTTGCAGGAAAACTGATTTCTACACAGATTATTACAAGCAATAAAGCTCAAGTTGATATATCTACATGTAAAAAAGGGATGTATTTTGTTAAGGTGAACAACGGTATAGTTAAGGTTTTAAAAGAGAAATAATAGCTTAAGTAAATAACAAACAAAAAAAGGTGGTGCTTTTCATTACGAAAAGCACCACCTTTTTTTATGACTCGAGATATAGCGTTTGTGAATGCTATTTATTCAAACATCACACTAAATTCATTTTGTTCTGCAACTTCACCTATGCATTTTGCATTGGGGTGAACGCCGGAGTTTAGCAAGTCGGAAAGGATTGCGTCGGCATGTTCTGCCGGGGCGCAGATAAGCAGTCCGCCGGAAGTTTGTGCGTCATTTGCCAGCATCTTGATGTTATAATCGACATCGGGAGCAAAATAAATATCGGGAGCAACAAACTCCAGATTTCGGAATGCTGCGCCGGGGATGCAGCCGTCGTCAAAAAGCTCATAGGCTTGATCTAATAAAGGGATTTCGGTTGAGTTAATCTTAATGCAAACTTCACTGGCTTTTGCTAGTTTCATTGCATGTCCCAATAATCCGAAACCGGTGATATCAGTAGCTGCTTTCACATTATACTTTCGCATTATTTCGGCGCCTACTTTGTTAAGCAACTTCATTTGTTCTATTGCCTGATTGTATGCTTCGGGGTTTGTCATTCCTTCGCGTTGTCCGGCAATAAGAGCGCCTATTCCAATAGGTTTTGTTAAAATTAATTTATCGCCGGGCTTGGCAAAAGAGTTTGTTATCAGGTTGTCGGGGTGCACCGTGCCAACCACTGCTAATCCGTATTTAGGAGGATGGTCTTCGATAGTGTGTCCGCCTACAGTTAAAGCATTTGCTTCGTTAATTTTATTTTGTCCGCCAAGTAAAATATCCGAAAAAGCCTCATCGGGAAGCTCTTTTGTAGAGAACATCATAAGGTTTAGCGATAGCAACGGCGTTCCTCCCATTGCATATACATCGCTAAGGGCATTGGCTGCAGCTATTTGTCCAAAGGTATATGGATCGGAACAAACCGGAGGAAAGAAATCGGTTGTAAAAATCAGTGCTGTTTCATTGTTAATTTTATATACTCCGGCATCGTCGTGTGTCTCTATATCGACCAATAAATTTTTGTCTTCCACCTTAGGAAGTTTATTCAATATTTTTTCTAACTCTTTTGGCGAAAGTTTTGCAGAGCATCCACCGTATTCAATTGTAGATAATAAATCGAAACTCATTCTTTTTATATTTTAATACGCAAAAGCGCATATGTAATTATTACTAATCCTGTAAAGTAAATATTATATTTTTACTATGCAGAACACTTTTAATTGCTTCAATATTCTCTTTTTGGCATTCGATACACATCCCACATTCGGAAGAGATGTGTTTTGGCACCGGAATTATTTTATACTCTATTTTTTCCTTTACCAGATGTTTTTCGGCTTTAATTACCCAGTGTATCGATTGAAATATAAATATTGACTTATTCACAAGCGGCTGTTTTTAAAATTGCTTTATACAGATAATCAAAATCTTTTGGTGTGTGATATGGTGAAAAAGAGAATCTCAGCGTGCCATTGCTACCGGTTTTTAATGCAGAATGCGCAAGCGGAGCACAATGAAATCCCGATCGGCACTCTATTCCAAATTCAGAATATAGTTCTGTAGCCATTTCGGAGCTGCTCTTTTTTATATGTGTTATTGAAAACAACTCGCCCTGAGCATTTGAATTATCTGCGGCATAAATTGTTAGCCCGTCTATCAGCTTTAATTTATTAATGATATTACAGATATCCTCTTTCGAGTGATGCGAGGCCGGTCTGTTCTCTATAGCACCCAATAGACCGTATATTCCGACTATATTTGGAGTTCCGGCTTCGAATTTGTCGGGCATAAATTGCGGCATTTCCAACGAGTCGGAAAGGCTTCCTGTTCCGCCGTGCAGTAGAGAGGAGAGTGGTTCAGGATTTTTTACATAAAATCCACCGGTTCCTGTTGGTCCCAGAAGTCCTTTATGTCCTGTAAAAGCCATAAAATCTATGTTCCACTCATCAACTTTAACAGGAGTGTGTCCGAACGACTGTGTAGCATCAAGTAAAAGAGGGAGTTTCCCAATAGCCTTTTTAATAGCCTTAATAGGCTGTATAACGCCATTTACATTGCTTTCGTGACAAATAATTACAAGTGCTGTGTTGGGTTTTATACAATCTTTTATTTTATTGATGATAATTGTTCCGTCGGCGTGTGCAGGAAGAATTGAAAAGTCGATGGTGCCATTATCTTTGAGATATTGTAATGGTCGGGCAACAGAATTATGCTCAAGAGGAGAGGTTAAAACATGCTTACCTTTTAAAGAGAATCCTTTGATAATAGTATTTAAAGCATGAGTAGCATTATGAGTAAAACAGATATTATCAGAATCATCAGTCCCCATTAAAACTGCCAGCTTATCGCGACAAGTTTCAACAGTTCTGGAGACATCCAATACTTTACCATAAGCACTTCTGCCGTAAGTTCCACCCTCCGAATTAATATAACGACTAATATATTTGGCTACCTGTGGAGGTTTAGGGTAGCTGGTTGCGCTATTGTCGAAATAATATGTTGTTTTATTTTCAGACATTTCAATCTTTTGATAAAAAATAATTTAATCAGTGTTTTTTAATCCACAAGTTTGTGTGTTGTTTGATGATTCGTAGAATGTTACGGATAAATTACATTAGTTGCATTCGACAATGTTTCAGCAATAATATACATATTAGATATGATACCTACCTCTACCTTACTTTTTAATTCATAAAAATCGACACAAGTACCACAAACAATTATTTTAATCCCCTTACTCTCAAGTTCTTTTATTGCAGGAATAACGTCCGATCCTTCTGTTACAAATTTTACTGCTTCGTTATAAAAAATCAGAGTCGAAGGTGTTTTGTCAAGCTCTTTTATAGTGTTTATAAATGCCCTCATTAATATTGTACCCAATTCAGGATCGCCTTCGCCCATATAGCTGCTTTTAATACAGATAACTGAATCGGAGAGATTGTTTTTTACAGGGATTGGGCAATAATCTTCTGCTACTTTCACCTCTTTTTCTTTTTCGGGTACTGTGGCTATTATTGAACAAATTCCATTTTCGAGAGTTAACGACGGATTAGCGCCCAGATCAGTAAGAAACGACATTAAATTATCGTTAGTAACATCGTTATCGGAAATAACAGTAAATGTAGTTCCCTTTTGCATCTCTTTCATGGCGCGTTTTGCCATAATAAGAGGCTTAGGACATAAAAATCCTTTTGTGTCTATTATATGCATGTTAATATTTTTTGTTTTTATCCCCTACAGATCCACGGAATTAATTTTGCGCAAAAGTATAACTTTTTTTAGTAAAAAAAATTATATGAACGAGCCATACTAAAATCTTTAATACACACTACAATGATTATAATGGCGACTTCCATCCGACCGAAATATGAAATTATAAACGGATGAAACGCCCATGTTAAGCAATTTTTAACACACACGAGAATGATTATAAATGTGCAGCTCCATCCGACAAATAAAAACTGAATTAATTACGAATGGCGAATTACGAATGGCGAATGAAAAATTGAATGAATAAACAAATCGACAAAGAAAATATTATGTTAAATAGAAATCTTAATGCACTGGTATCAGGGCAAACAAATTATAAACGGATGAAACG
>JAYEOD010000041.1:0-5657 GCA_034722575.1 Bacteroidota bacterium
GTCGGTCTGTAAGTATATAGGATAAAAACCTTCGTTATCATATATATTTCGTCCTATTAGCGATTTTAACAAGAGTTTAATCTCTGATAAAGATTCGTTGTATAATTTTTTATCAAAAACAATCCCCTCTTTTTTAGTTAAGGAATTAAACTCTTTTAATAGCTCTTTATTTATAGAAAAGTCATTAATAAAAGAACTGGCGTTATTATATGCTTGTAATTCTTCTCTGTGTTTGTCGGCATAGTCAAAAGCAAAGCGATAGAACATTCCTTGTTGAATTAAATCGCTCATATACTTATTTATGTTTTTATCTTTTATAGAAACAAAAATATCAGGTGTTATACCTCCTCCTCCATATACTATTTTCCCTTTTGGTGTAGTATATTTTAATGAGTCATTAAATTTAATGCTATCGGCATATTCTAGTTCTCCGTTTAGCCAGCGATTATAAAAATTGTCGTAATAGTCGCTTTTACCGTTATTATATGGTTTTTGTATGCATCGTCCTGTTGGGGTGTGATAACGCGAAACAACAAGTCTTACTGCCGATCCATCTTGTAAACGAATTTGTTCTTGAACAAGACCTTTACCAAACGATCTTCTTCCGATAATAATTCCTCTGTCGTTATCTTGAATGGCACCGGCAAGAATCTCGCTTGCTGATGCAGATCCTCCATCAATTAACACAATAATTTTATCGTTTTCACAGATGCCATTTTTTGTGGCGTAAGCAGATTGTTTAGGTCTGTTATTTCCTTCTGTGTAAACAATTAATTTTTTATTCGATAAAAATTCATCAGCTATTTGGATGGCTGCTTGCATATACCCTCCACCATTTCCTCTTAAATCGAGGATGATTTTATTGGCTCCTTGCGATTTTAATTTCTCTAGTCCAGAACGTACCTCCTTATAACTAGTTGCCGAAAATTTGTTTAGCTTTATGTAACCAATCGAATCGGTGGGTTTGTATGATATGTCAACGCTAAAAGTTGGTATGATATCGCGAGTAATGGTGTAAGAGATAAGGTTTTTTACTCCCTGACGGAATATCCCAACATTAACTTTAGTGCCTTTCGGCCCCTTTAGTTTTTTCATCACCTTTTGGTTGGTAACACCAATTCCGGCAACTGTGTCGTTATCAATAGTAACTATTCTGTCTCCATCGCGAATGCCAATCTTTTCTGATGGCCCACCTGAAATAGCTCGAATTATCATTACAGTATCTTTCTCTATTCTAAATTGCACTCCTATTCCATCAAAATTACCAAATAAAGGATCGTTAATTTTATTAAACTCTTTTGCCAAGATGTATTCAGAGTGCGGGTCGAGTTTCGAGAGTATATGACTTATGGCATTATCTTCTAGTTGTTCTATATTAACAGTGTCAACATAATCTTGTGAGATATATGATAGTATGGTGGGGAATTTTGTTTGCGATTTGTTAAAAAACGAGAAATTATTTGTGTTAGGCGTTGAGCCGGTGTTTAATAAAGTGCCAAGAAAAATTCCTGCGGCAAATATAATGGCTAAAATAATTGGTAAGTATTTGTTGTTTCGATTAATCATGCCTAATTTTTTTTTGAGTAAAGATATAAAAAAAGCTCTCTTATTTCTAAGAGAGCTTTTTTGTACCCGGAGCCGGGATCGAACCGGCACGAGTTTCCTCATTGGTTTTTGAGACCAACGCGTCTACCAATTCCGCCACCCGGGCGCTTGTTCTGATAAAAAATCAGAGTGCAAAGGTAAAACAATTTTACAAACCTCAAAGAATCTTTTATTTTTTTTGTAACTGCTTAAAAATAAATTTGTAAGACGATTAAAAAACGGTATTTTTGCAAAAAAAATAGAAGGACAATAAAAAATCTATCATGTCAAACGAGGTATGTATTGTAGCTGGACGCGAAACCCGATATTTAGCAGAAAAAATTGCTAAGTCATATGGACAACAACTAGGAAATGTTAAAATCCAAGAATTTTCTGATGGCGAATTTCAACCATCTTATGAAGAGAATATTAGGGGAAATGATATTTTCATCATTCAATCTACTTTTCCACCTGCAGATAATCTGTTAGAGTTATTAATGATGATTGATGCGGCAAAAAGAGCTTCGGCACGAAATATTGTTGCAGTAATGCCATATTTCGGCTTTGCACGTCAGGACAGGAAAGATAAACCACGTGTCTCTATCGCATCTAAGTTGATTGCTAATCTTCTTACTTCTGCCGGGGTTAACAGAATTATTACTCTAGATCTTCATGCGGATCAAATTCAAGGATTTTTTGATATCCCTGTAGATCACGTTTTCGCATCTACGATTTTTGCACCTTTTTTAAAGCAACTTGATTTGCCAAAAATCACTATGGCTTCTCCTGATACAGGTGGAACAAAACGTGCTGCTTCTTACGCAAAAGCGCTTAATACCGATTTTATTATTTGTTATAAGCAACGTGCCAAACCTAATGAGGTAGCAGAGATGCATCTTGTTGGTGATGTTAAGGGTAAAGATATTGTTTTAGTTGATGATATTATTGACACTGGTGGAACTATTACAAAAGCGGCACACTTAATGATGGACAATGGCGCTAATAGCGTTCGTGCTATTGCTACTCACCCTATATTATCCGGTGAGGCAATAAAGCGTATCGAAGAGTCTCCTTTCGAAAAGGTTTACGTTACAGATACTATTCCTCAAGCACACAAATGCGATAAGATAGAGGTTCTTTCTACAGCTGATTTATTTGCTGAGGTGATAAAGAGGGTGATTAATAATAAATCTATTAGTTCGATTTTTAAGATTTAAAAAAAAATATTGTTTATTTGCATAACGGTTTATAAATAACTGTTTAAGTAAATGTTTAGATTAAATTAAATAAATTTTATTATGAAAAAAGTATCATTGAGCGGTTCTCTTAGAGAGGACGTAGGGAAAAAGAGTACTAAAAAATTAAGAAGAGAAGAGCGTGTACCTTGCGTAGTGTACGGAAAAGGTGAGCAAATACATTTTTCGGTTTCTGATAAAGAACTTGGAAAATTAGTGTGGTCTCCTGATGTTTGTAATTTTATTTTGGATATTGATGGTAAAGAGTATTCTACTATTTTGCAAGATATTCAATTTCATCCTGTTACAGATATTACACTACATGTTGATTTCTTTGCTTTATCTGAAGACAAAGAGTTTATAGTTTCATTACCTATTGAAACAACCGGAACAGCAGTTGGTGTTGCAAAAGGTGGTAAACTGTTTGTTAACAGAAGAAAACTTAAAGTTAAAGGTTTGCTTAGTGATATGCCTGAAACTATTAAGATTGATATTTCTAAGCTTAATGTTAATAACTCTATTAATGTTGCTCAACTTAATGCCGACTCTAAGTTGTTGTTTATGGATCCTATGGGTAGTGCTGTTGTTAGTGTTATTTCTGCACGTGCTGCTGCTGCTATGTCTGTTGAAGAAGAGGAGTCTGAAGAGGAGTCTGAAGAGGGTTCTGAAGAGGGGGCTGAAGAATAATATCTTATATATAGAAACGAGCCATAATTAAAACTTCAATATATGCGAAGATGATTATAATGGCGACTTCCATCCGACTAATAAGAATAAATTATAAACGGATGAATATTTTATTGAAGCTGTCTTTTTTAAGACAGCTTTTTTATTTTTGTAGCAAATAAAAAAACATGAAGTATTTAATTACAGGGTTAGGTAATCCCGGAGAAGAGTATAGGGATACGCGACATAATATTGGCTTTATTGCCTTAGATGCTATTGCTGCTGCTGCTAACGCTACTTTTAAAACAGAACGCTATGGCGATGTAGTGAAAATAAAACATCGAGGTAAAATTCTTGTTTTACTTAAGCCTTCTACATATATGAATTTAAGTGGAAAAGCGATTCGTTACTGGTTAGAGAAAGAGAATATCCCTGTAGAGAAATCGCTGATAATTGCTGATGATATTGCGTTGCCGACAGGTATGTTACGCATGAAGAAAAAAGGTAGCGATGGCGGTCATAATGGTTTGGCGGATATTATTCGCATACTCTCCACTTCAAAATTTAATAGATTGCGAATAGGAGTGGGAAATGGTTTTTCGAAAGGAAAACAAGTTGATTTTGTACTTGGAAGATGGACTAAAGAAGAGGAGGAGATTCTCACCCCAAAAATTAAAAAAGTGGTTGAAATGGTAAAATCATTCGTTGTGATAGGTGCCGACAGAACCATGAATTTTTTTAATGAAAAAGCTGAGAAAAAGGAGTGATTTTTTTACGAAAGTTTATGAATAATGCAGGTTAGAGTTTAATGTTGTGAAATTTTAGTATTTTTGTTTCAAACAGAAAAAAATGATTTTGGAAGATCCTGATCCTTTACCGCAATTGGTGATGTTGCTTGTAACAGTTATAAAATCTATGTCATACGAAAGTATTGTGTCGATACTCACAATGTTAATACTTCTTGTCTTTTCGGCATTAGTCTCCGGTTCGGAGGTGGCTTTTTTTTCGTTGTCGCCCGGCGACTTAGAGGATTTAAAACAAAAGAGAGAGAAGAAAAACAGGTCTGTTATTAATTTGCTGAACAAGCCTAAGCGTTTATTGGCAACAATTCTTATTTCAAACAATTTTATTAATGTAGCTATTATCATGATTTCGGCTTTTGTTACTCATGATATTTTTGACTTTGGACAAATGCCTATTATTGGTTTTTTTGTTGAGGTTATTGTTATTACTTCTTTTTTATTGATTTTTGGTGAGATAGTTCCTAAAATGATTGCAAATCATAGGCCGATGAAGTTTTCGTTGCTTATGGTTTTGCCAATAAAAATATTAGTAAAGTTGTTTTATCCTTTTAGTTCTGTTTTGGTGAAATCTACTAATGTTATTGATAAGAAGATTGTCAAAGGAGGTAAAGATATTTCTATAGATGAAATATCGCATGCTATTGATATTACTTCTGATGAGGCTTTGCACGAAAAGGATAAAAACATCCTTAAAGGAATAGTTCATTTTAGCGATATCCTTGTAAAAGAAATTATGACAAATCGTACTGATATTACTGCTTTTGAAGCAAAAATACCATACGATATTATTTTAAAAACTATTGTTGATAAAGGGTTCTCTCGAATTCCTGTTTATAGTGGCAGTATGGATAATATTTTGGGCATTTTATATATAAAAGACCTTTTATCGCATATTTCTGAAAAGGATTTTAATTGGAAGGAAAATTTGCATCAACCATATTATGTGCCCGAAAATAAACTTATTAGGAGTTTGTTGCAGGAGTTTCAGGAAAATAAAATTCATATTGCTATTGTTGTTGATGAATATGGCGGAACGCAAGGAATTGTTACGCTAGAAGATATTATAGAAGAGATTATTGGCGAGATTAGCGATGAATTTGATATTGGAGATGAGGTTTTGGATTACGAGAAAATTGCTGATAATAAATACTCGTTTGAAGGAAAAACCTTGATTAATGATTTTTGTAAGATTTTTAATATAGAGAGTAATTATTTTGACGAGGAGAAAGGTGATGCAGATACTATAGCAGGTATGATTCTTGAAAAAATCGGTTCGCTTCCTGAAAAAGAGGCTAAGATAAATATTAATGATTTTTTATTTGTTGTTGAGAGAGTTGATAATAGAAGAATAATTAAAGTAGAGGTAAGT
>JAYEOD010000042.1:0-5622 GCA_034722575.1 Bacteroidota bacterium
AGAGGCTAACGTTTCGGATATATTGGATCAGTTACAACTCACCGAAGGTAGAGGTGCCGGACTATTTATGCTTGACAGAGAGTTAAAACAAAGAGTTTTTACTCCTCCTACAACATAATTTTTTTTAATCGTTATAATAAAAGTATATGACAAACTTAAAAACAAACTTTATGGGGTTAGAGTTAAAAAACCCTGTAATTATCGGAAGTTCGGGATTAACCGATTCAGTTGAAAAGATAATAAAACTTGAAAAAGCCGGTGCCGGAGCAGTGATACTTAAATCTCTTTTTGAGGAGCAAATTCTTATGGAGATGGGTAAAGATGATAAAAACAGTTCGCACGATTATCCCGAAGCACATGATTATTCTCGCTATTACACCAAAGAAAAAAGCACTACAGATTATCTGAATTTAATTAAAGGAGCTAAAGAGGCTGTTAGTATTCCAATTATTGCAAGCGTAAATTGTACTAGCAGTAAAGAGTGGAGCTCTTTTTCCAAAAAAATTGAAAATGCCGGAGCAGATGCACTTGAAATAAATATTTCGCTATTGCCTTCGGATATTAATGTGAATAGCGAGGAAAACGAACAAAAATATTTTGATATTATTGCTGAGGTTAGGAAGAATATAAATATTCCTATTGTTTTAAAAATGAGCAGATACTCATCCGGTTTGGCACAACTAATTAAAAAATTAAGCTGGACAAAAAATTTGGATGCTTTTGTATTATTCAACAGATACTATACTCCCGACATTGATTTGGATAAAATGGAAATAACATCTTCAAATATGTTTAGTTCTCCGAAAGAGAATTCAGGTACGCTAAGATGGATAGCCTTATTAAGTGATAAAATACCATTGCCACTAGTTGCATCAACAGGAATACACGATTGCAATGACCTTATAAAACAGCTTGTTGCAGGTGCTCAGGCAGTTGAAATAGTCTCTACCGTTTATAAAAATGGAAATGGTCGTATTGGTGAAATACTTCATGGTTTAGAGAATTGGATGGAAAAAAATAATCACACTTCATTGGATGATTTTAGAGGTCTTTTAAGTCACAATAAAGCAAAAGACGCGGCTTCGTTCGATCGTATTCAATATATGAAATATTACTCAAATAACGTCTAAAGATGTGCAGTGTAATATTTTTAATCTTGACAAATAAAACTTAAAAAGTAGTATGATAATTTTCTGGAAGGTATTTGAATCAATTGTAATATTACTTGGAATAGGAGTTGTTGGCTTTACAATTATCTCAAGAAAAATTGTTTCAATAAAGATACTTGATGTTATTTCGCCATTAATCTTAGATATAGCCTTGCCGTGTTTAATATTCACAAATATTATTAACAGGTTCGATCCAATAATTTTTCCTGAATGGTGGACTTTACCACTTTGGTGGATAGGATTTAGTGCTGTAATAATTTTGCTATCGCTAATTGGAATGAGGCTGATAAAAAAGGCATATCGACCGGAGTTTGGTATGAGTCTATTATATCCTAATTCTATATTTGTTCCTATAGTAATCATTCAAAATCTTTTTGGAGATAGCTCTTCAATATTAGTAGAGCTTTTCATATTCACACTCTTTTTTCCTGCTTTTATGTTTAATACATATCATCTGTTTTACAAAAGCAAAAATTCTGTTAAGAACAAAATTAATTGGGGTAAATTTATTAATCCAATTCTAATAGTCACAATTTTGGCTGTTCTACTCCGATTAACGGGAATTTCCGAAAACATTCCTAATGCAATATTATCCATAACAAAAATTATAGGCAACACTGCCTTACCCCTGATTTTACTTTTAATCGGAGGTAATGTTTATATCGATTTTCAGAAAAAAGGAAAGATACAGATCAGCTCTATTTTACTATTTGTTACGCTAAAGAATTTTATTTTTCCTCTTATAATTCTTGCCTTATTAATAGCAATAAAACCACCATTTTCTGTAGCATTTCTTATTTTCTTAATTAGCGCAGTGCCTCCTGTTACTACAATCCCTATTTTAGCAATTAAAGCAGGAGGAAACACTTCTATAACAAATCAATTTTTAATATCAAGCTTTTTAGTATCTATTATCTCAATACCACTATTAATGTGGATATTTGAGTATTATTTTACAATTAATTAATTTACTATGAACACATTAAAAGGAACAAAAACAGAACAAAATTTGTTAAAATCGTTTGCCGGCGAGTCGCAAGCGAGAATGCGCTACGATTATTTTGCAAAACAAGCAAAAAAAGAGGGCTATGAGCAAATATCTGCAATCTTCAACGAAACTGCTTTAAATGAAAAAGAGCATGCTAAAAGATTTTTTAAATTTTTGGAAGGTGGTCCGGTTGAGATCACTGCAGTTTATCCTGCAGGAAAAATTGGTACTACATTAGAAAACTTGCAGGCTTCTGCACAAGGTGAAAACGAAGAGTGGACAGAACTATATCCTGAATTTGCTAAAGTTGCAGAGCAAGAAGGATTTAATGAAATAGCGACTGCTTTTAAAATGATTGCCAAAGTAGAAAAGGCTCATGAAGACAGATTTAAAAAACTATTCAATAACATCGAAGCGGGCTTGGTTTATGAACGAGGCGATAAAATAATATGGAAATGCCGTAATTGCGGATATATACACGAAGGAACAAAAGCGCCTGAGTTATGTCCTGCTTGTTTGCATCCAAAATCGTATTTCGAAATAAAAGAGTCTAATTATTAATCTTAAAATCTTAATCTTATGAAAAAGTATGAATGTACAGTATGTGGCTGGGTTTACGACCCTAAAATTGGAGATCCTGATGGAAATATAGCTCCCGGAACAGCTTTTGAAGATATTCCCGATGACTGGGTTTGCCCGGAATGTGGAGTTGGTAAAGATGATTTCGAACTTGTTGAAGAATAAAAAACTATAGATATCCATAACCGGGAATTATTAATATACTAACAATATATTGTCCGGTTATGGATATAACATCCGGCAAAAAAAATCAAATCATAAACAGATAAGCATCCATAACAATAGCTCTTAACCAGGTAAAAGAATGGTTGCTAGATATTTTTAATCTATAAAAAAATAATTTTATAGAACTCAACACTACTATTTAAGTAAAAGATATCTTGAATGAAAAAATTATACGATACATACAATATTATAAAATCCGATATAATAGAGAGAATAGCTGATTTTAAGTTGGTATGGCGCACTGGTGATGAAAACAGAATATTTCAGGAGCTAACCTTTTGTCTTCTCACTCCACAATCGAAAGCAGAGAATGCATGGAAAACAATACTTATACTAACTGAGAACCAAAAATTATACAAAGGGAATTCTGCTGAAATTGCAGAGGATTTGAATTTAGTACGATTCAGAAATAACAAAGCGCGATATATTGTTAAAGCACGAGAAATGTATTTTAATAATCACAATGTTGTAAAAAAGATTTTAACTGCTGAGACTTCTGCTTTTGAAAAAAGAATCTGGCTGAGTAAAAATATTCTGGGTTATGGATTAAAAGAATCGAGTCATTTTTTACGCAATATCGGTTTTGTAGAAGACATCACTATTCTAGACCGGCATATCCTTAAAAATCTTAAGAAATATAGTGTTATTAACGAGATACCAAAATCTATATCAGAAAAAAAATATTATGAAATTGAAGATAAGATGAAAGAGTTTTCTGAACAAAAGAATATTCCTCTTGAATATCTCGACCTGATTTTTTGGTATAACGAAGCAAAAACCATCTTTAAATAACAAACAGAGAGTAAACGCAAATTAGAGAAGCATGATACTACTAAAAAAAATATTCCGATTTTATGCTGATGGATTTAAAAACATGGATAAATCCGGGGTGAAATTATGGATAATAATTGCAATTAAGCTTTTTATAATGTTTGCAATACTAAAACTCTTTTTCTTCCCCGATTTTTTAAATTCGAAATTTGATACCGAAAAAGAAAAGGGTGATTATGT
Source organism: Bacteroidota bacterium (assembly GCA_034722575.1). Classification (GTDB taxonomy): domain Bacteria; phylum Bacteroidota; class Bacteroidia; order Bacteroidales; family JAIPAH01; genus JAIPAH01. Next base: position 3,973 of record JAYEOD010000042.1, read on the forward strand.
AATAGAAACTATAACTAATAACTAACTTAATTATTAACTAATAACTAACAAGTATGGAAACTATTGACATGTCTTTGGTAGATTGGTCAAGAGCACAATTTGCTCTTACAGCAATTTATCACTGGATTTTTGTTCCGCTTACACTTGGGTTATCGTTCATTGTTGCTTTTATGCACTCGATGTACTTTAAAACCAAAGCAGAAAAGTGGAAAAACACAACAAAATTCTGGATGAAAATATTCGGAATTAACTTTGCTATTGGAGTAGCAACAGGAATTATTCTTGAGTTTGAATTTGGCACTAACTGGTCGAATTACTCATGGATAGTAGGAGATATTTTTGGTGCTCCATTGGCAATTGAGGGAATTTTAGCTTTCTTCCTCGAATCGACATTTATTGTAGTAATGTTTTTCGGTTGGGACAGAGTAAGTAAAAAATTCCATATGCTGTCATCGTGGTTTGTTGCTATTGGATCAAATCTTTCGGCACTATGGATATTAGTAGCAAATGCCTGGATGCAAAATCCTGTAGGAACAGCATTTAATTCGGAAACAGCCCGTAATGAGATGATAGATTTTTGGGAGATTTTGCTCTCCCCTACCGCCATTCACAAATTCCTGCATACAATTACAAATGGTTACGTAGTTGCATCATTGTTTGTGCTGGGCGTTAGCGCATGGTTTCTTATTAAAGGCAGACATATCGAATTTGCTAAACGCAGTATGGTTATTGCTGCTACTTTTGGCTTACTATCATCTCTTTTTGTTGCCTTTACAGGCGATGGATCAACAAACGACGTAGCACGCGATCAACCCATGAAATTTGCTGCTATGGAAGGTCTTTATGAAGGAGGCAATGGAGTTAGTTTAGTAACTGTTGGTATGCTTACTCCGGGTAAAACATACAACAACGACAAAGACGATCATGTTTTTGCACTAAAAATACCTAATCTACTATCATACTTGGCTACCAGAGATGCTAATGGATATGTTCCGGGTATAAAAAACATTATTGAAGGAGATAAAGAAAATAATATCCTTCCGGTAGAAGAGCGAATGCAAAAAGGTAAAATAGCTCTAAACGCTTTAAAAGTATATAAAACCACTGATAATAGTGCCATTAAAACAGTAGCATTAAAAACTTTAAAAGATAATTATGCTCATTTCGGATACGGGTTTCTTCCTAATAAAGAGGCGGCTATCCCAAATGTACCTATAACTTTTTACAGTTTTCATTTTATGGTTGGTTTAGGTTTTTATTTTATTATACTGTTTGCTGTAATATTATTTTTCTTATTGAAACAAAATATCGATAAGAAAAAATTCTGGCTTAAACTCGCATTATGGTCAATACCGTTAGGATTCATAGCTTCTGAATTGGGTTGGGTTGTTGCCGAAGTTGGTCGCCAGCCATGGACAATACAGGATTTATTACCAACAATGGCATCAACATCACATTTAAGTACGTTTTCAGTACAAATAACATTTTGGATGTTCACTATTTTATTCACTGCACTATTAATTGCTGAAGTAAAAATCATGCTTCATCAAATTAAATCAGGGCCAAAAGAAGAGAGGAGCTAATTATGTTTGAAAATTTATCGCATTTTGAATTACAACAATATTGGTGGATAATAATATCATTATTAGC
>JAYEOD010000043.1:0-5595 GCA_034722575.1 Bacteroidota bacterium
TTACGAAAAAAACCTGACGCAATCGATTGCGGTAGGTTTTGGCAGACGAAAGTGTGGTGTCGTCTTATTAATGTTTGTAGATATTACAGGAGAAATGTCCTTCAAGAAAGCCATATTTTTTTTGTTTTAAGGTTTATACCAATTAAATTTCAAAATGCTCTGTATAAATTCAAAATATTTTTTTGTTTTTCAATCTTCAAATTTTAAGCATAGCCATAGCTACGGTTGAAATTTTAAGTGAAGAAAAACGGAAAAAGATACAGAATTTATCGGGTGTTTTGGTATTTAATTGGTGTTATTGTCTTTAATATAAGCGGTTAAGATGATTATTGTTTTGCGTAGCTACTTAATTATTAATGCGGTGATTTTATAAGTTTTTTTAATTTTATGGTTTTACGGACAGTGTTAATAGAAATAAGGTTGTATTATTTTGTATCTTTGAAAGAGAAATTAACTTGACGATAAGTATGAGAAGTTCGCACGTAACGATAAAAGATATAGCAAGAAAATTAAATGTCTCTCCATCAACGGTTTCCAGAGCGCTGAAAGATCATCCCGAAATTAGTGCTAAAACTAAAAAGGTTGTAAAGGAGCTTGCTGCCTTATTAGGGTATCGTCCTAATCAAGTTGCCTTGAGTTTACGTAGTCAGCGTACAAATACCATTGGGATAATTATTCCTGAAATAGTACATCATTTTTTCTCCTCTGTTATTAGTGGTGTCGAGGATGTTGCTATTGAAAAAGGATATAATGTAATGATATTTCAATCGGGAGAGTCGTATTCAAAAGAAGTACTTAATACTCAGAGTTTATACGCTAGTCGTGTGGATGGCCTTTTGGTATCATTGTCAAAAGGGACCAAGGATTATGAACATTTTAGAAATTTATTGAATCATGGTGTGCCTATTGTTTTTTTCGATAGAATTTGTGAAGGAGTAAAAACCGATCGTGTTATTGTTGATGATTATGGCGGGGCTTTTGAAGCGGTTGATCATCTTATTAAACAAGGCTCTAAAAAAATCCTGCACTATAGCAGCTCTGAAGAGATGCTGATAGGTAGAAATAGAATTAGTGGCTATAAAGATGCGTTAGACGAACATAATATCCCTTTCGATGAAAAACTTATTGTGAAGTGCGATACTTATGAGGAGGCATTGAAGATAACTGAGGATGTGATAAAAGCCAATCCTGATATTGATGGTGTTTTTGCTGTTAACGATTTTACTGCCATAGGAGCTATGAATGTGATAAAGAAGATGGGTAAAAAAATACCCGAAGATATCGCTATCATTGGTTTTACTAATAGTATTAGCTCTATGTTTACCGATCCGGCATTATCGAGTGTTGATCAACATGGTAAAGAAGTAGGAAGGGAATCGGTACGGTTATTACTGAAAAGACTAGCAGAGGGAGATGCTGAAGAGGATCATACTCCCCAAACACGGATTGTAAGAACTGATCTTGTGATTAGAAATTCTTCTGCTCTAAAAAGCAAATCATAAGAGTCTCTTGCAATCGATTGCGGCAGGTGTAAAATATTGATACGTAAGATTATAAGTGAGTATTGATGGCCAAAAAAAAGACTCTGTTCTTATTGGGATATGTTTTTTTTGCGATATTTACATTTCTTTTTAACTAGAGATGCTTATATTTTTTGAATCATCGCTATTTTTGATCATAAATATCATTAATTATTGAACATGAGGATTGTAGAATAAATCGTTATCTTTGTTAAAAGAAGAATAAACCAAACAATTAAATTAATAATTATGAATAACAGAAAATCTGTCACGAAATTTAGACGGCTGTTTATGTTGTTGTTTTTGGGATTTATCTTTGTGCAATTTGCAAGTGCCCAAAATGTTATAACAGGTACAGTATCGGATGCTACAACAGGAGAGACCCTTGTTGGTGCTTCTGTATATCAGAAATCCCAAGGATCGACCGGGACAATAACTGATATTAATGGTAAATATCAAATTGAAGTAGAACAAGGAAGTACTCTTGTGTTTTCGTATGTTGGCTATAACAAAAAAGAAATTGTTGTTGTTGCCGATAAAAATGAAATTAATGTAGCATTAGAGTCTTCAGCAACCAGTCTGGAAGAATTTATAGTAATAGGTTATGGTGTTCAGAAAAAAACTGATAAAACAGGTGCTGTAGCTAATATTAAAACCGGAGAATTAAACAGGGGCGTTATTACAGATCCTATTCAAACTATTCAGGGGAAAACTGCTGGTGTAACAATTACTAAAAAAGGTGGTGACCCAAATGCAGGTTTCTCTGTGAAAATTCGTGGTGCTGCAGGTATCGCCGCAGGTTCAAACCCTTTGTATGTTGTTGACGGAGTACCAGGTGTAGATCCTTCAACAATTGCTCCTGAAGATATTGAAGCATTCAATATTCTTAAAGACGCCTCTTCTACTGCAATTTATGGTTCACGTGGTGCTAATGGTGTTGTTATTATCACAACTAAAGAGGGTAGTGCAAAAAAAGGAACGCAAGTCGATTTTAATACTTATACATCGATGGATTATGTTGCTAATCGTCTTGATTTGCTTAGCGCAGATCAAATTAAAACATATGCTGCTGAAAATGGATTAAATCTGTTGGATAATGGTGCTAATACCGATTGGCAAGATGAAATTTATCGCCAAGGAATATCGCAGTCATATAATTTTGCTGTTTCCGGTGGTGATGAGAATTCGACTTATAGAGCTTCTGTTACTCGTCTCGATCTTGATGGTGTATTAATTGGTAGCGCTAAAGAGAGAACAATTGGTAGGTTGAATCTTACTCAAAAAGCTTTTGATGGTAGATTAACTGTTAAAACTAGTTTAGCAGGAACTATTGAAGGTAACGATTATATTAGTTATGGAGGAAATGGCTCAAATGATATTTTATATCAAGCTTTCCAACGTAACCCTACCGACCCTGTTTACAATGAAGATGGTGGTTTTCACGAAAATGAAAGAAATTTTCAGTATTATAACCCTGTGGCATTGGTTGATCAGATTCAAAATCATAGAGATGCTAAACGTTATATGGGTAGTATGAAGGCTGATTTGGAAGTTACTGAAGATCTTGTTGCCGGTGTTAATTTAGCTTATACTCGCGACGATGATGAGTCTTTTTATTTCGAGCCTAGTTACGTTAGAAATAATTCTTCTACCGGATATGGAAGAAGAGCTTATCATAATGGAGAATCAAAATTATTAGAAACTACTTTAACTTATACTAAAACCTTCAACAAGTCACATAATGTTAATGTTGTTGGTGGATACTCTTTTCAGGAAGATATTTATGATGGCTTTTGGGCTCAGGGATATGCTCCTTTGTCTGATTTTGTTCAGTCAAATAACTTAGGATCTCTTACTACTGTTAATGTTGGTGATATTGGATCGTATAAAAATTCTAGTCGCTTAATATCTTTTTTTGGTAGAGCAACTTATAATTATAATCAAAAATATTATTTAACAGGTACTGTTCGTAGGGATGGTTCATCTAAATTTGGTATAAATAACGAATGGGGTATTTTCCCTTCTGCTTCTGCTGCATGGACTATTAGTAATGAAGATTTTTTTAAGGATATTTATTTTATCAGTAACCTGAAACTTAGAGTAGGATATGGTTTGGCCGGTAATCAGAATATCGACCCTTATCTGGATGTTATGACTGTTTCTCCAAGTGGAAGTGCTCCAAATTTTGAAACAGGTGAAGATGGAATTAATTTCCAGTCATCTCATAATGCTAATCCTGATTTGAAATGGGAAGTAAATAAGGAATTTAATGTTGGTATTGATTTCGGCCTTTTTAATGATAGAGTTTCCGGTAGTGTTGAATACTACCGCAAAACTATTTCTGATTTGTTGGCAGCTTATTCTGTTCCTGTTCCTCCAAATGCTGTAGGTACTACATTTGCTAACGTTGGAGAGATATCAAATAATGGTGTTGGTGTTAATATTCAGGCTTATGTGTTAGATATAAATAATTTAAAATGGAAAACCACAGTAGCTTTCTCTAAATATAAGCAAATGATTGAGTCGTTATCCGGAGATGGATTCGAATGGACTCCAATGCATACAGGATGGCTGTCTGGCAGAGGTCTTGTAGGTGCAGAAAATTGGTCGCAAATTGTTGCTCCAGGATACGAACTTGGTACTTTTTATATGCCTGAGTATGCCGGACTTTCTGCCGATGGTAAATTCCTTTTCTATACAGAATCAGGTGGTGTAACGCGTAATATTGCTGATGCTGAAAGAAGAGTAGTAGGTCATGCTCTTCCCGATTTCGAATTAGGTTGGTCTAACTATTTTACTATTTATAATAAAATAGATGTAAGTTTCGCGTGGAGAGCCGTTGTTGGTGGTGATGTTCTTAATGTTACTCGTTTAGTATTAGGGAATCCTAATGTTCTTCCAGGTATTAATGCCTTAGAAGAAGCTCTTGATGAACATGCAAGAGGTTTAACTGATAATCCAAAAGTAAATAGTTATTATCTCGAAGATGGTTCTTTCTTGCGTTTAGATAATATTACTATTGGATATACGTTCAATACTGAAAAGCTTAACTGGATTGATAAATGTAGAGTCTATGTTACGTCAAATAATCTGTTGACAATAACAGGTTATGAAGGTATTGACCCCGAAGTAGATTATAGTGGTCTTTCATTTGGTTTAGATCAGTATAATGTATATCCTAAAACTCGTACTTTTACTTTTGGTGTTAATGTATCATTCTAAAAAATAAAAATAATGAAATTAAAGACAATAAAAATAAGCTTTATAGCAGTGATTGCTTTAGTGTCATCATGCACTGATTTGGATGATACTTTTTACGATAGAATTCCTGCAGATACATATCCTGAAAACGATGTTCAGGCTGCACTTATGACTACTCCTGTTTATGCTCCGATGAGAGATTTTCTTGACTGGGGTGGCTGGTATTTTGCTCAAGAAGTTACTTCTGATGAAATAACGGTTCCTACTCGCGATACCGATTGGGATGATGGTGGTAAATGGAGAGTGCTTCATACTCATCAGTGGAATAATAATACTGCTGCTATAGTTAATATGTGGCCCCGTTTTTATAAAGGTATTTTTGAAGCCAATGCATTAATAGAGCGTACTGAGCCCGGACTGAATAGTTCTGATGCAGGTGCTGTTGATGCTGCAAAGAATTTAATTGCTAAAATGAAAATAATGCGTGCATACTACTACTATCTTCTTATTGATAATTATGGTGATGTGCCTTTTGTTACTTCTTTTGCCGGAGCTCCAGAAATGCCATATAAAGAAGATAGAGCAACTATTTTTGATGCTATTGTAGAAGATGTGGAAGTTAGTATTTCTGATTTAGGTGTTTCTAATACAAAAACTGGTGTTAGTAAAGGGATGGCTTTTTCTTTATTGGCTAAGCTTTATTTAAATAGTGAAGTATATACAGGTGTTGAAGCTTGGTCAGAAGCTGAAGCTGCTTGCGATAGTGTAATTGCTTTGGGGCAATACTCTTTGGAAGGTAGTCCTTTGGCTCCTTTTATTACAGAAAATTCTACATCGCCCGAAAATATCTGGGTGATTCCTTACGATGAGGATA
>JAYEOD010000044.1:0-5585 GCA_034722575.1 Bacteroidota bacterium
TGATTGATATTTAAAGGTGCAGAGCACCGTTCTATTTGTAGTATAATGATGGGGAAATGGAAATTCAGGTACAGAGTACCGTTCTATTATTTGTCCACAGATTACACTGATTACATTGATTATTAATGTAACAATCTCAGCAAAATAAAAAAATCAATGTAATCATCGTAATCTGTGGACGGACTTGAGTGTTGTGGAGACCTGCTTACACCAAGATGAATCTTGGTGCTAGGCTAATGATGTAATGACCATCAATGACTATGAATAGTGCGAAGCGAATTGCAATTGAAGATTAATTGTAAAATTATTTGAAAAACCTTTTTTGTTTTGATAATATCTCTACTTTTGCCGCGCTAAAAAAATGAAGTGTAATATGTTGTAAAGATGATTATTTTAACAGCTGAAAATATAAAATTATGATTATGAGAGAAAAGCAACAACTGATTTTTGATATAGTGAAGCAGTATTCTATAATTACTGTAGGTTTATTTCTTAATGCTATTGCGTGGACTGCATTTTTAATTCCTTCTAAAATTGTTGGGGGAGGTGTAACAGGGCTTAGTACGCTGTTTTATTTTGCTTTTGATATTCCGGTAGGTCCTAGTTTGTTGGTGACTAACTTGTTTCTTATTGTGTTTGGGTTTAGGTATTTAGGACGAGGCTTTGGGGTTAAGACGATATATTCTTTTACTGTGCTTTCTTTTTTTATTACTATTCTTCAAAGTTATATAACAGAACCTGTTGTTGATGATCGGTTTTTATCGGCTATTGTAGGAGGTATTCTTGGTGGTGGTTGTATTGGATTGATTTTCTCTCAGGGGGGAAGTACTGGTGGTACTGAGATAATTGCTATGCTGATAAATCGTAAGCATAATATTTCTCCCGGTAAATTAATACTTGTTATGGATGTTGTTATTATAGCATCGTCTTATTTCGTTTTGAGGGAGATAGAGGCGATTGTGTATGGTTATGTAACGATGGGGGTGGTTTCTTATGTTATTGATTTGGTGTTGACCGGTAACAAGCGTTCTGCTCAGTTGTTTATTTATAGTAGGAAAAGCAAGGAGATTTCGGATGTTATTGGAAAAGATTTAGGTAAGGGGGTTACATTGTTAAAAGCCAAGGGGTGGTATTCGCAGCAGGATTTTGATATTGTGATGGTGGTAGTGCGTAAGCGTGAATCAACGCATGTGTTTCGTATGATTAAAGAGATAGATGCCGAAGCATTTATTTCTGTTGGTAGTGTTATGGGGGTTTATGGTAAAGGTTTTGATCAGTTAAGGATAAAATCAAATAATAATAAGAAGAAAAAGCTAACAGTTTCTGATGAGTAAGAGGTTTTTTTTAAACGGTTTTGTTTTTCAGATAGTTGTTATTACAATGCTTGATCTGTAATAAGAGTCTTTATTATAGGTCAAGTTTTGTTTGAATAGCTTTTATGTCTTTTTTAATTTCGTTAACAGAGTGTAGGATGTTCTCCCTCTCGTGATTAGTTTTCGGCATTTCTGTGTTGATGTAATTAACAAATTTCCATATCTCTTTAATATCTTTAATCAAAATATCGTAAGGCTTGTAAAAGGTGTTTAAAGAGTGTAATTTGAGTTTTTTTTCTTCTTTTATTAGATTTTCTACAATTTTAAATACTATTCCATCTTCTATTGTAAGAATAATATAGGCTTGTTTGCTTTTTACAAAATTCCAATCTTGAACAAATTCGGCAGTAACAAATGCGCCGTCGGGGATTGGTAGCATTGAATCTCCGCTGATTTGGAATGTTCTGTATTTTTTTTGTTTTGATAAAAATGGTAGATTAAAAGTAGGTAATACTTTTATATAATCGGGATCGGCAAAGCCGTTTTTGTATCCTGCCTTAGCTTTTTCATTTACCAATTCAATATTTTCTTCGTTATTGTTGTTTACGGTGGTTGCCAGTATGCGTAATTTACTTCCTTTAATATAAACATCGTATCCGTTTTCTACTTGCGATAGTTCTCTGTCCGAAATTTTAGAGAGGTCTATCTTAACAAGAGTGTCGATAGCAATATTAAAATATGTCGAAAAGGTTATCAGTGTGTCTATCCCCGGAAGGGCAACGTTATTTTCGTAACCACTTAATGTAGATCGTTTTATTTTTAACGAAAAAGCGATCTCGTCTTGTGTAAGCTTACGACGTTTTCGTAGTAGTTTGATGTTTTTGCTAAAAACGTTGTTTTTCATAATGTAGTGATCTTTTTTAGAGAAAATAAACTGTTTTATTTGTTTTTTACCATTTGCAATGATTAACTTGTAGTCGGAAAAATGATTAAAATATAATCAAAAGTAGTGCTAATTATTGAGAATTGAAAGTGTTAACGATTTTTTTAAGAATATGATGGGGAGAGCAGAACGTACGATAGTGCATATGGACTTAGATTCTTTTTTTGTTTCGGTAGAGCGTTTGCAAAATAGTAAGTTAAACGGAAAGCCTGTTATAATAGGAGGCTCGTCGGGGAGGGGAGTGGTTTCGAGTTGTAGTTATGAGGCTCGTAAGTTTGGAGTGCGTGCTGCTATGCCGGTGAGAAGGGCTTTGTTGCTGTGTAGCGAGGCTGTGGTGATACGTGGTGATATGGAGATGTACACTAAATATTCTCATATGGTGTCGGATATTATAGCGGAGCAATCGCCTGTGTATGAAAAAGCCTCTATTGACGAGTGTTATATTGATATCACAGGCATGGATAGATTTTTTGGTAGCTGGCAGTGGTCGAAAGAGCTGCGTCGAAAAATTATCCTGGAAACAGGATTACCAATATCGTTTGGTTTGTCGGTAAATAAAACTGTTGCTAAAATAGCAACCGGAGAAGCCAAGCCTGACGGGGAGTTGCAGATTCCTTATCGGGATGTGCAATCGTTTTTAAACCCTCTTTCTATTCGTAAAATTCCAATGATAGGTAGTAAGACGTATGATGATTTGCGTTCGATGGGGGTTTCTACAATAGAAAAGCTTTCGCAGATTCCTTTAAAAGTGATGCGGCAGGTGATGGGGAATAGAGGAGATATTATTTGGGAAAAAGCTCATGGAATTGATACTACGCCTGTAGTACAATATTCCGAACGTAAGTCAATATCTCATGAAATTACTTTTGAAAAAGATTCTGTTGATATTGCAGGTATGAATTGTGTTTTGATAAAGATGATGGAGAAAATTGGATATCAATTGCGCAACAAACAAAAATTATGTTCTGTAATTACTATAAAAATTCGCTATTCTAATTATGATACTTACACCTTACAGAAAAAAATTCCTTATACCGATTTTGACCATGAGTTGATAACTATAGCTAAAGAGTTGTTTGTAAGAATTTATAAGCACAGGATGTCGATTCGTTTGATAGGGCTGCGTGTTAGTGGTTTAATAAATGGTGTGCAACAGTTGAATTTGTTTGAGGATACACTGCAGATGACGAATTTGTATAAGGCGATGGACGATATCCGTAACCGTTACGGAGCTTCATCTGTGAAAAGGGCGGTAGGACTTTGATGTTAAGGAGTGTAAAAAAAACCGACTCATTTTTTTAGGATGAGCCGGTGGCAAAAATCAATATAACTAACTATAAACTATCAATTAAATGCTAATTTTTTTATAACAGTTTTTTCTGTATTCTTAAATGTCTTTTAAAAATCTTTCTTGTGTTAAAAGGGATGTCGTCAATTTTTTCCTCTTTTTCAAGAACAATACCTAGTTTCCATCCGTTGTGACTGTTTGGATTTTGGTATATGACTTTTTCGGTATTAAATGGGATATCTTGTATTTCATCCTCTTCGAATGAGCAGCACATATAGCTGCAATCTTCTACGTCTTGAGTTTTTAGTAAAATTTCTGCGGTATTAAAAGGAATATCGTTAATATCTTTCTCTTCGAATGAATTCGACATGTAACTACAATCTTCCATAAAAGATGTTGTATTGTCGGATGTATGTTCTGTAGGAAAATAAGGAGGAATATTTGCAATTAAAGTAGTTCCTGCAATTATTATTATGGCTGTTAAATAAATTTTTATTGTTTTCATAATTTCTATTTTTAAAGTATGTTTTTTTTTGTGCTCTGTCATGTAATATCCAAACGTAATGCCGCAAGTTGTATATTGTTGATATTCTTTCTTTTATAGGGTTTTAAAAAGTGTCCGCAGTCAAATATTTGTTCGAAAGTTATTTTTTTTGTGTACATTATCGTACATCAAAGCATATCTAAAAATTATTACATTTGTTAGCATCAATAAAAACTTAAAACTTATACATCATGCAAAATTTTAAATTGTTAATAACAATAGCACTCGGAATACTAATTACCCATGCTGGTTTGGCGCAAGTAGATAAAGGAAAATACGAAAAACGCAAGGCGGGATTTTATACTAATGAGATACAGCCGGCTTTACATCCTAAAAAGGAAAAGCAAATTTTTAAGAGTTTTATTTATGATGTATCATCAAAAAATTTACCATCCGAAAAGGAGAGTTTTGAATATTTTTGGCACAATACTCCCGAATCGCAAGGTTCTACCGGAACATGTTGGTGTTATGCTGCTACATCGTTTATGGAATCTGAAATTCAACGTATATCCGGAAAACAAGTGCAGCTATCGGAAATGTATGTCACATATTGGGATTATGTAGAGCGAGCAAAACTTTTTGTAGAAAAGCGTGGTGATGTTTATTTTAATCATGGTTCGGAGGCAAATGCAGTGCCTTTAAGAATGCAACAGTATGGCACAGTACCTTTAAATGCATATCCCGGCAAGGTAAAAAATGCTAAATTTCATAACCATGGTGTTGTGATGGATGAGATGAAGGCATATCTTGCCAAAGTAAAAGAGAATAATAATTGGAATAGCGAAGAGGTGATTTTAACAATAAAGGCTATAATGAATCACTATATGGGGACTCCTCCACAAGAATTTATTGTTGATGGAAAAAAATATACGCCAAAAACTTACATGTCGGAATACTTAAAATTCGATGCTAATAATTATCAAAGCGTTATGAGTACAATGTCGGCGCCATATTATGAAGAGTCGGAATTAGTGGAGGCTGATAACTGGTATCATGGCGATAATTATTATAATGTTCCGATAGATGATTTTATGGATATTATTGATAATGCTGTTAAAAAAGGTTACACAATTTGTATTTGTGGCGATGTGTCGGAACCGGGACATAATAGTTTTAAAGAGGTTTCGATGATTCCTGATTTTGATATTCCGTCAAAATATATCAATCAGTCGGCGCGCGAACTACGATTAAAAAACAAATCTACTACTGATGATCATTGTATTCATTTGATAGGACACAAAAAAATTAAAGGCGAGCAATGGTATTTAATAAAAGATTCAGGTGCGGGAGGGTTTAACGGCCCTAATAAAGGATACCGCTTTTTTCACGAAAATTATATTAAGTTAAAAATGATGAATATTATGTTGCATAAAGATGTAGTAAAGAAATAAATTGTTGTTCTGTTCGGTATTGTAATTAATGCCGAACAGAATATTTTAGTCTATTTAAAAAATTATTCTACTGCGGTTTCTTTTTCTTAAATTTTTTACGTCGGAA
>JAYEOD010000045.1:0-5583 GCA_034722575.1 Bacteroidota bacterium
AGCTACAATAAAAACAATTACTCCCGAACAGATAAGAGAGCTGTCGCAAAAACATCTAAATCCGGATACTATGCTGGAACTTACCGCAGGAGAAAAACAAAAATAATGAGAGCAAGTTACATCATTATACTATTACTATTTATATCGGGAATTGTTTTTGCACAAACACCGCCAAATATAACATGCCTTCAAGTTAAAGAGAGCGGAGGTCTCACTACTAGTAGTGATGTAACAATATCATGGACTCCTCCAATAGATCTCACTAATGTAGAAGGATACAAAATACTCTTTGCCGAAGATGAAACAAGCTCTTTCGAAAGTATTACAATAGATGGCGCTAGCGTTGACAATTTTGAAGTTGACATTAGTAATTTTGACTTCGATGCCAACGAACAAAGCATCTTCTTTAAAATGGCAACACGCTATAATGACGGCACATTATCCGCAGAGACAAATATTGTACAAACAATTTTTTTAAAAGATACCGAAACAGTACCAAACCCAAGCGATCAAACAATACATTTAGGATGGAACAGTACAAAAATTACCACGCCTCCAATTTATTCAATAAATCGGAAAAACGGGACTAACGACTGGGAAGAGATAGCACAAAATATCACAGCAGAACAAATTAACGACCATATCCCTTTTTGTGGCCCTGTTACAAAATATAGAATCATAGAGTATGGAGCAAGTTGCAACTCTATTTCAAATACACTGTCCACCGACGAAACAGACGTAACACAACCACCAATACAGCAACTTGATTTTGTAAGTGTAACACCAGATGGACGCATACAATTCGGTTGGACAAAATCGGAGGCAAATGATTTAGCCTATTATGAAATTATAAGAAAAAACGCCACCGGAGTAATCGATTCTTATACTGTAGATACAACAAAAACTAGTTACACAACTACAGATGCACTCGGATGCAATTCTCTGTTAAGATTTTTAATTATTGCTGTTGACACTTGTGACAATAAAAGTCCTAGCGCAACAGAGGAATACCTACACTCTCCAATTTGGTTAAAAGAGATCACTTTCTCAGAGTGCGAAAAACAAAATACCATCTCTTTTACTCCATACATCAGAGATCATAACAAAGAGATTGACTACTATCAAATTTTAAAAAGTAACAATGGAACTGTTTTTTACGAAATAGCCACACAAACTACTGCCGATGATTATACAGATAGCGACATAACTCCGGGTGATAGTTATTATTACCGCATTAAAGCACATTGGACTGATGACACAAAAGAATTCACCTCCGAATCTTGCGTAAAGCAAATAGAAACCACCGCTATACCACAACCGGAATTCGTATATACCAAACATGTTTCGGTGGAAGATAAGAATATTGACATCTCGATTTTTTTTGATGATGATGTTACTATAAATGGCTTTAATATTTATCGCGACACCACAGAAATCGAAAACTGGGAACTTATTTCAGAGATATCCGCCAACGGACAAAATGCCGGTTATACCGATTATGATGTTAATACAGCCCAAAACTCTTATCGCTATAAAATAGTGGCATTAGATAAATGCGATAAAGAGACCGAACCAATAACCGAGCATAATATTTCAAAAACAATCCTGCTTAATAACACCTCCACAGAAGGAAAAAATCATCTTTCGTGGAGTAATTACGAGGGTTGGGAGGTTGGAGAATATGAGATATACCGGTTTCACGAAGGAGAGACTCCGAAACTAATAAATTCTGTAGCTTATGATATTTTAAAATATGAAGACACGCCACAAAACACAACTTCCGGTTCCGGACAGTGGCACTATCAAGTAAAAGCCGTAGAAAGCGGCAGTAATATTTATAATCTATCATTACAAAGCAAATCAAATATTGTAATTACATCTAACAAAACAGAGCTGTTTTTACCAAATGCTTTTGCTCCGGAAGGAAAAAATTACGAGTTCAAACCAAAATGGAAATATCCTCCTACTATATATTCCATAAAAATATATAATCGCTGGGGACAAATGATTTTTGAAGGAGATAATCCTGCAGAAGGATGGAATGGCGATTTTGAAACTTCACCCGCTCCAACCGGTGTTTATGCTTATATTATTACATACACCACCAACGGAGAGCAGCATAAAAAAACCGGAACTATTACATTAATAAGATAATATATTATATTAATACCCGAACCAACGACCGTCACCTAACAGTCTGTCGCAGCCCGGAGTAAATGAGTGGCTGCCTAATGCGGTAACATTCATCCAATCATTCAATCATTCAATCAATCATCCAATCATTCAATCATTCAATCAATCATCCAATCATCCAATCATCCAATCATCCAATCATTCATCCAATCATTCCTGTCAGTTTTCGGGGAAGATTTAGAGGGATAAAGAAAACGGCGTCTATTAACAAAAATTAAGACTCCATTTGCACTAAATTTAATATATTTGCGCAAACTATAATCATATATCAATTATGAGTTCAGAAAGATTCCATTTTGAAGGTCTAACATATGATGATGTACTGTTAGTACCAACGTATTCAGAGGTACTTCCACGAGAAGTTGATACATCAGTCCAATTTACAAGAAACATAAAACTAAATATTCCAATAGTGTCTGCTGCTATGGACACCGTAACAGAATCGCCTATGGCAATTGCTATTGCACAAGAGGGTGGTATTGGAGTGATTCACAAAAACATGTCTATCGCAGATCAAGCTGCACACGTTAGAAAAGTGAAGCGTGCTGAAAACGGAATGATTATAGATCCTGTTACTATTGCAGAAGATGCAATAGTTTTTGATGCTCTTCAGCTAATGAAAGAGTACAAAATTGGCGGCATCCCTGTTGTTAGAGAAGATAATGTTTTAGTTGGTATTGTAACAAATCGTGATCTTCGATTCGAAAAAAACACTCAGCGTCCTATAAAGGATGTTATGACAAGCGAGAATCTTGTTACTACAACAGAGTTTACTGATTTTGAAGATGCTGCCGATATATTACAGGAATACAAAATCGAAAAACTTCCTGTTGTTGATGAGAATTATCAGCTTGTAGGTTTAATCACTTATCGTGATATTATAAAAATCAAAGAGCGTCCTCACGCATGTAAAGACAATCTTGGTCGTTTACGAGTAGCTGCTGCGGTTGGTACTGCTAACAATACCGAAGAAAGAATTGAAGCTTTATATCAAGCCGGTGTTGATGCAATTGTTATTGACACAGCACATGGTCACTCAAAAGGTGTTATAGATTTAGCAAAAAAAATACGAGAAAAATATCAAGATATAGACCTTATTGTTGGAAATATTGCCACTGCCGAAGCAGCAATAGCTCTTAAGGAGATTGGTGTTGATGCAGTAAAAGTAGGTATAGGACCGGGTTCTATTTGTACTACACGAATTATTGCCGGTGTTGGTGTGCCACAGCTTACAGCTATTAATAATGTTGCTGATGCTTTAGAAGGATCAGGAATTCCAATTATTGGCGATGGCGGAATACGACATACAGGAGATATTGCAAAAGCCCTTGCAGCAGGTGCCTCTACTATTATGGCGGGTAGTTTGTTTGCCGGTGTTGATGAATCGCCGGGCGAGACAATTATTTTCGATGGCAGAAAATATAAAACATATCGCGGCATGGGATCTATTGACGCAATGAAACAAGGTTCTAAAGACAGATATTTTCAAGATGCTGAAAACAATATCCAGAAATTAGTCCCCGAAGGTATTGTTGGACGAGTAGCTTATAAAGGCTCTCTTTCGGAAGTGATGCATCAGCTTATTGGCGGATTAAAATCGGGGATGGGATATACAGGCTCTAAAGATATTGAAGCACTTAGAAAAGCTAAATTTGTTAGAATTTCTCCTGCCGGTATGGCCGAGAGTCATCCTCACGATATCACTATCACTAAAGAATCTCCAAATTATAGCCGATAATAAATCTCAATAAAAACACATTCTACAGAAACATATTCAATATGTTTCTGTAGTTTTATAACTACTAAAACCTAAACCATGAACAATAAACTATACAGCTTTTTAATCTTAACATCTATTTTAATACTCTCTACACTATCTGGTTTTGCGCAACAAAATAACACTCTGTTGACAATTGGAGAAGAAAAAATTTCCTCAGAAGAATTTTTATGCGTTTACAATAAAAATAACGTAAATGATGAAGTACTTAATAAAGAGACTTTAGAAGAGTATCTTGATTTATACATCAATTTTAAATTAAAAGTAAAAGAAGCCGAGGCACAAGGATACGACACTATTCCTGCATTATCGAAAGAGCTTGCCGGTTATCGCGAGCAACTTGCAAAGCCGTATCTTATAGACGAAGAGGTTAATAAACAATTGATGGAAGAGGCTTTTTCGAGAATGCAATATGATGTAAGAGCGAGTCACATACTAATAAAAGTAGGCGAATCAGCTAGTGCAGAAGATACATTACGTGCATACCAAAAAATTCAAAACATAAGAAAAAAAGTTTTACAAGGAGATTCTTTTGCCAAATTAGCAGTAAAATATTCTGAAGACCCATCTGCAAAAGATCAAGAGCATCGCGGTCAGGTTAGAAAAGGAAACAAAGGCGATTTAGGTTACTTCTCGGCATTTGATATGGTATATCCATTCGAAACAGCAGCCTACTCTATCGAAATAGGAAGTGTTTCGAGACCTGTTAGAACAAAATTCGGATACCATCTTATCTATCTTGCCGACAAAAAAGAGACTTTAGGGAAAATAAAGGGTGCTCACATACTTCTATTAACAAACAAAGCAACAACAGCAGAAGATTCAGCTGCTATTAAGACAAAGATTTTTGAGGTTTATAAAAAACTTGAAAATGGAGAGAGTTTCGCAGCACTGGCAAAAGAGTATAGCGACGATCTTGCCACTGCACGTAAAGGAGGCGATTTAGGATGGTTTGGTTGTAATAAATATATTCCTGAATTTACAGAAGCGGCATATACTTTAAAAAATGAAGGCGACTTTTCTAAACCTTTCTTAACAGTTTATGGATGGCATATCTTATCGTTAATAGAAAAAAACGATGGTATAGGCTCTTTCGAGGATAACAAAGACAAAATAAAACAACGTATTGCAAAAAACGATCGTGCTAATCTGAGCAAAATATCGCTAGTTGCCGATATTAAAAAAGAGTATGGTTTTAACATCAACCAAGAAGCTGCACAAGAGATATCATCTGTTGTTAACAATACTGTTTTCGATGGCTCATGGAAAAACGAATCGGAAAAAGAGTTAACAGCTACAGTGTTTGAAATTGGTGAGGCAACATATTCTCAAAAAGATTTTGCTTTATTTATCGAGAAAAATCAAAAGCGTGTAAAACCTGTTCAACTCGATAAATTTATCGAAAAACAGTTTATTGCTTTTGTAGAAGATAAATGTATCCGCTATGAAGACAGTCAATTAGAGAGAAAATACCCTGCTTTTAAATCATTAATGCAAGAGTATCACGATGGTATATTACTTTTTGAGCTGACTAATGATTTAATATGGGAAAAAGCTATATCAGATACTATTGGACTAACAAAATTTCACCAAGAGCACAAGTTAAACTATAT
>JAYEOD010000046.1:0-5572 GCA_034722575.1 Bacteroidota bacterium
ACTACTAAAAATCCATTTCCATTTGATCATCAGAATTTTCCGCTTCACTTTCATCCACAACCTCCTCTTCAACCTCTTCCTCTTCAGGTAAAGAATCCATAATTTTCACTTCCCACAAATCGTGCTGCGACAACCTATTTCCCATGGCTTTAAAACCTTTTACATCAATAAATTCAGCCAAGTCAATTATTTCATCCTCACGCTCTTTTCGTTTTCCTTCATTATCGTATCGAAGTTTAACACGCGGATATTTATCTTTACTAAAATACGTAATTTTTGTTTTAGGATGTTTCTCAACAAACTCCTGCCCCCTTTCGCTATATTCCGGGATAAAACGTTTTACATAGTAATTCTTTTTAGCTCCATGATAATAAACCAGAGTATAAACCCTTTTTTCGCTATATTTTTCAATTAAAAAAGCATCTTCATCAAAATGAGTTGCCAAGTCGTATCCATAAAAGAAAACCTCTCCGCTTTCTGAAAAAGATATAATTTTTTCATCACCTTTAAAAGAGCCTAATTTTTTACCATGCTCCTCTCTATTAAGACGCATAATAGTTTCGTCGAGATAAATTTCTTGACCACCGAGAGTAGAAATCCCCTCCTCTTTTTGTTTTATCCTACGAATAGTATATCGCGAAACCACATTTCCTTTAGAGCCACGTCCTTTAATAGCTAATTCGCTAAAGTCAAAATCGAACGAAAGTTTTTTTAATCGCGGACGCTGGTGGAGAAAAAGAGTAATTACTTCCGCTTCGCCATTAGCATTAGCAGTAAAATACAGCACTTTCGATTTTTCATTTCCGGCAGTTAAATCATACTCCTTATCTCGGGTAATTCCTTTTACAAGAAATCGTTTTACATATGTTCTTCCTGCCACACCATCGCGATATATCATATTATACACCGTTCTTTCGTCGTTTCTTTTAAAAATAGCTATATGAATAACATCTTTACCAATATAAACTTTTGGTTCTACTTTTTTCACAACCATCGAGCCATCGTTACGAAAAATAATTATATCATCAATATCAGAACAATCGCAAACATACACATCTTTTTTTAACGATGTTCCAGCAAAACCATTCTCTTTATCGAAATACAATTTTTCGTTAGCAACGGCAACTGTAGCGGCTTCAATATTTTCAAAATCGCGTATCTCTGTCTTTCTCTCTCTTCCCTTGCTATACTTTCTTTTTATTCTTTTATAATAATCTATAGTATAATTAACAATATTATCAAGATGCTGTTGTACCTCTTTTAATTCATCCAAAAAGCCTTTCATCAACTCATCTGCCTTTAAAGCATCAAACTTCGAGATACGTTTTATTTGTATCTGCGTAAGCCTTACAATATCCTCTTCGGTAATTGTGCGATAAAAGCTTTTCTTATACGGATCAAGACCTTTATCGATAGTTTTTATAACCGATTTCCATGTAGTACACTCCTCTATATCGCGATATATTCTGTTTTCAATAAATATTTTTTCTAACGATGAGAACAAGATTTTTTCTCGCAGCTCATCTCTTCTAATCTCTAATTCCCTTGTTAAAAGGTATCGAGTATTTTTAACCGACTTATTAAGAATATCGGTTACGCTAACAAAATGTGGTTTTTCCTGATCTATAATACAAGCATTTGGAGCTATAGAAATTTCACAATTTGTAAAAGCATACAGCGCATCGATAGTTTGATCGGGCGAGACATTATTAGCAAGATAAATTACTATCTCTACATTTTCGGCAGTATTATCCTCTATTTTTTTTATTTTTATTTTACCCTTATCATTAGCAGAAAGGATACTATCAATCAAGCTATTTGTATTCTGAGGGAAAGGCAATTCCGATATTATCAAAGTCTTTTTATCGGCCTTATTAATACGGGCACGCACCCTAATCCTACCACCTTTAAGTCCATCTTCATACTTACCAACATCTACCAAACCACCGCCCGGAAAATCAGGATATAAAGCAAATTCTTTTCCACGCAAATGATCTATAGAGGCATCGATAAGTTCTACAAAATTATGAGGAAGTATTTTTGAAGAGAGTCCTACCGCAATACCCTCAACACCTTGTGCAAGCAACAAAGGAAATTTTACAGGAAGTGTTTTAGGCTCCTTATTTCGTCCATCGTACGAGGGAATCCACTCTGTTGTTTTAGGATTAAAAACCACTTCGAGAGCAAATTTCGACAAACGTGCTTCGATATAACGAGGAGCTGCAGCACGGTCGCCGGTAAGAAAATTACCCCAGTTACCTTGAGTATCTACCAATATATCTTTTTGTCCCAGCTGTACTAAAGCATCACCAATAGAGGCATCGCCATGAGGGTGATACTTCATAGTATGACCAATTAAATTAGCCACTTTATTATAACGTCCATCGTCCAAATCGCGCATTGCGTGCATTATTCGACGTTGCACAGGTTTAAGACCATCATCAATATAAGGAACAGCACGTTCAAGAATCACATAAGAAGCATAATCCAAAAACCAATCTTCATACATCCCTCGTAAAGAGATGGTTTTATGCCATGATCCATTTACATTATGTTCTCCCTCTTTTTGTTCAGGACTACTTTGCTCTTCAATATTGTCGTTATTTTTATTCTCCTCAGACATTAACTAACCTCTCTTATTTAATTGTTATGTTTTTTTTAATCGTTTCAAATTCTCAAGTCATTGTATCATTACACCATCTTCGAATTACTGAAAAACCGTAATATAATAACTTCTAATCCTAAAAATATCAAACCCAAAATTAAAAAATATTGCCATAAAGATCTGCTATCCGACAAGAAAAATTTATCAACACCTACATTTGCCTGCTCAGCATCGCTAAACCAAGCATTAATACAACTCTGAGTATCAATATATTTTTTAATTTTATTCTTATCCCAAGCCACAAAATCCGACTCTTTTCGATTGTAATTTAGCGAAAACAAACCTTTTTGCTCCTCTTGATGAAATATTTTATAATGTCCTACTTCAGCATCACCAACTTTAAAATAAACCTTTCCGTTAAGATGTTTTGTAATTGGCACAAACTCAAAATCATCATTAATATGAGATAGACGCACAAAATCTTTATCCGACTTTAAATCTATATTATCAACCTCAACAAATTCGTTAGAACCAATATAGTGATACAAATTTTGCTTATTACCGGAAGTAACCACAATGCGGTGCATTATTGGCACAAAAAGAGCATGATGATATAAATCACTCTCTTTTCCATTAGCTGCAAAAGCGTAAATATTTCCTTTTGCAGGGATATGAGTAAAAAACGGCAGTTGGTTGACCAAACGCATAACAGTATTTCCGTTCGATTTTATAGAATAATGTTTAAACACCTTGGGTAGATTAATTTTTTTATCAGAAAAAGCATTCAATTGCACATCATTTTCAAAAACATTTTCAAACAAGTAATGATCGGTATTTACATCAATAACAGAAGATTTCTGTTCGGTATAATCCTGAAAAGAGATATTCTCTATGTTAGCAATATTTTTATTTAGTTCAGTAATTTTTCCATTTTCGGGAGGATAAATCACTATCGTTCCGCCACTATTATAAAACTCCTTTAAAGCCATCGATAATCCCGAAGAGAGTTTTTCCACACCATCTAAAATCACTACATCATTAACACTGATATCGGAATATACAACCTTTGAGCGCAACTGCTGTTGGAACGATATTAATGAATCGATAGCAAATAGTTTTGTAAAATTAGAGTTCTCCTCTGTCTCAAAAATGCTCAACACTTTATATTGCGATTGAAGAGAAAAAGAGAAAAACAATTTATTGTCGAAAGTAACAGGATTATCGGTAATAGACAGAGTTGCCATTTGGTATCCCGACTTATAATTGGTAAAAGTCAGCATCACATCAGTAAAACTATTACCTGCAACAGAGAATCCCGACAAGGATTTTTTTTCGCCATTAACATGAAGAGTTAGAGGCAATTTCTCGAAACTTTTTTCTCCGCTATTACGAATTCGCACCCAAAGTTTAGATGCGCTATGCAGCTGCTGCACCGGATTCTCGAACCAACAACTATCTATGTAAATATTATTTGGTTGCGAACTCAGTATTGGAACAAAATTTATTTCAAGATTTTTTGTTGCTTCGATACTCTCGAAATCGCATGTGCTTTTCTGGAAATCGGAAAATACAAACAATATTTTTTCAGCGCTATTGTCATCAACCAACGCAGACCGTGCTTCTTCAACAACATCAGACAAATACTTTATTTTAGGATTTATCTCCACTGCATCGATATCGGAAACCGCCTCAGAGTAATTCTTAAAATTTCTTTGATTCTTGCTATTAGTAATCACTCGGAATTTTGTGGAAGGAGAATAACCCTTCAATATGCTCTTTGCCTTTTTCTTGGCGAGATAAAAAGTACTTTCGCTACCTTTGGAAAAGGACATACTAAATGAATTGTCGATATAAATAGTAACTAATTTATTATCGCTCAAAGCGGATGTTTCTCCTTCAATAATAACAGGACGAGCAAAAGCAATAATCACCGCTGCCATTGCCATAAGGCGAAGTAATAATACAAGCAGATGCTTTATTTTAGATACTTTATCGGTTTCCTTTTTAAGAGTTTTTAACAGAGCAACATTAGAAAAATAGACTGTTTTATATCGTCTAAAATTAAAAAAATGAATAATAACCGGGATTATCAGCGCAAACAGAAAATAAAGATAACCGGAATTAATAAACTGCATATTATTCTTTTTTGAAGTCTCGCAAAATTAAGGATATTTATTTATTGAACAAATAAGAGTGTAGAGGATTTTTAATTTCAAAGGCATAGCATATCGTAATAATGGGTATTATATTCATATGCACTTAACTACACTTTGGATGACGAAATTAAACAAACGGATAATAATAAAAATGGCGAACTCTATCCAACCGATAAAAAATAGAGAGGTAGATCAGGCTGAAAGTCTGAGATGAAAATAAGTAATGAGTTGGATTGGCATTCAGAAAAATATTATTCAGCTCAAAGCGATACCTTAGTGCTTTAGACGACAAATATAGAGCGAAAGTTTTACAAGTTCAAAAGCGATTTCTCTGGGATAATGGGTGTCTTATTTGTATTTTTTTCTGTAGTATGGCTTTTTATTTCTATTGCGATTGGTGTTTACTATTATGAACAAGGACACTCAATACTAATTTCTATAATTTATTCTATCGGGTTTCAAATAATTAGTTTAATTTTGATTAGTTTAATTGCTTTAATTGCTTCAAAAAGGCTTCAATCAATTAAGACACTGAAAAAGCTTAATAACTATAAAGATTAAGTGTTTTTTTTAACAAAAACACAATAAATGGTAAATAGACTGATTTACAATATGATGTAATTATTAACTGACAAAAACATAAAATATGAATGCAGATTTAGAAGACTTAATGAATTCCGAAGAATCAGAAAAATTATTCTTTTATTATAAACATGATGGAACAGTTGATTTTGAAAAAAAAATAATCGCAGGTAAAATTCTCAATAAAAGAAATTTCGACAGAGAAAAATTATTGCAGGAGAAACAATTG
>JAYEOD010000047.1:0-5525 GCA_034722575.1 Bacteroidota bacterium
AACTTACCGCTATCGAATAATACTTTCTAAATAATGTTTTGCTTGCTCAACAAAATAAAAATCTGAATCTCCTTTTGTATGCAATATAATATTATAAGGAGAAGCATCTTGTATTTCACAATTACTAATTTTAGAATCAGCCTTAATTAAGGTTGAAATAAAGTGCGATTGCAAGTGATTAGTAGCAGAATAATGCAACAACACATCATATTTATCACCGCTTATTTTCTTACAGACATGATCTTTTAGTTTATAAAAAAAATTAAAATCTGAAGAGGAAACAATATTATATTTTGAAGCAACAAAATCCACTGGGAGCGAATCGTAACATTGAATACCTATAATATCCACATTAATATCGGGCTTAAAAACACTTCTGATTTCATTAAATATTTTTTGAGATGGTTTATCATCAATAGAAAGAATCATGCATATTGATTTAACTTCATCAAGTGAAACAAACTTATTACACACACTAGCTTTCTTTAATTTTCTCTTTAAAAGATACTTCCCAATAAAATACTTTATTTCCACAATCCCCAAATTAGTAACCTGATTCTCAATAAATAATCGAAACACAAAAAGTTTCTCGAAATTATAATTATTCTTACACTATTCAAAATATTTTTCCACTTTAAATATATTATACCAATTGAATTTATGTTGGCCATTTTGAAATTCAATTGGTATTATTACTCTATAGGGATAATAACACGAACACACAACCATTAATAATTTAAAAAAATTGAGTTTCACGCCAAACCGTCATTGACTTTTTGCATTATTTTTTATATATTGTAAATACAAATTATATAATCATAAAAACATAAAGCCATGAAAGGCAATATACTATTTGAATATATGCAGAATAGGTTCGAGGTAGAGACAAGCCGTACAAAAACAGAAAAAAAGGATAACAAAATTCCATTTATCACAATATCACGACAATTTGGCTGCCCATCTAAACTTGTTACTAATGCTTTAAATAAAAAAATTAATGAATACACAACACGCCACAACCATAAAAGTTGGAGCATTATCAACAAAGAGATTCTTGAACAAGCTGCAAAAAAGCTAGAACTGCACCCCAACAAGATTAATTACATTTTCGATGCAGAGAGTAAAAACACAATGGATGAAATCCTTTCCGCTTTATCATCGAAAAGGTATAAAAGCGACAGAACAAAACGCAAAATTATTAGAGATATTGTTATGAATATCGCATTAGAAGGACGCAAAATTATTATCGGACGAGGAGGCGTATCTATCACAAATACCTTACAAAATTCATTACACATAAGACTATTTGCACCACTAGAATGGAGAATAGAACAAGTTAAGAACACATATTCTTTTCCTACAACAAAAAAAGCTATTGAATATATTCTGGAAATGGACAAAAAGCGTCTCGAATTAATTAAGCAATTCTATCCTTATGAGTTTAGTTTCGAAATATTTGACTTGCAATACAATTGCAGAAAAATAAAACCGGAAGAGATAGCAGAACAAATTTTTCATCTGTTACTGGAAAGAAAAGCATTATAAAATTTGGGATACACAGTATAGCAATCAATCCTTGTGGCAACCCCACAAGGATTGGTATGTAATACCAATTGAATTTCAAAATGTGTATCTAAATTTTAATTACCTTAAACCCGTAACTATTAAGGTTAAATACCTGACAGTCACGGCGTGAGTCTTCTGTAAACACCACTCAAATAATTATTAAAACCACTATTAACTAACAACTCACACCGTGACTTGCGGAAATAAGGAATTACGGCTCGTTTCGATATT
Source organism: Bacteroidota bacterium (assembly GCA_034722575.1). Lineage (GTDB taxonomy): Bacteria > Bacteroidota > Bacteroidia > Bacteroidales > JAIPAH01 > JAIPAH01. The sequence goes on from JAYEOD010000047.1 coordinate 1,798, forward strand.
TCTTTGGTATTCGTTACATTTGTCTGAATTTTATTGATAGCAAAACCACTATCAGTATCAAATCAGAAAAGAATGACTTCAAATAACATACGAAACATAGGCGTTCTGGCACATGTAGATGCCGGAAAGACTACTTTAACAGAACAGATGCTCTTTTTATCGGGAGCTATAAACAATATAGGGAGTGTTGACAAAGGCACTTCTCACACCGATTTTTTGGATATTGAACGCCAGAGAGGAATTTCTGTACAATCTGCACACACTACATTCTATTGGAAAGGAACAAAAATAAATCTTATCGACACTCCCGGACACACCGATTTTACTGCTGAAGTAGAGCGCATTCTTCCTGCTCTCGACGGCGCTATCCTTGTTATCTCAGCCGCTGAGGGAGTGCAGGCTCATACGCTATCGCTATGGAACACTTTAAAAAGCAGAAACATTCCATGTCTTATCTATGTAAATAAAATCGACCGTATTGGTGTTGATATCGATGCTATTATTAATGAATTAATTACTGAATTAGGTATCAATCCTGTATTGATGCAAAATACCATTAATACTGCTGAGCAGGATGCAAACATTCACCCTATATGGAAAGATGGTTCTGATGCAGAACGACTCTCCATGCTAGAACCACTTGCCGAAGAAGATGAATCATTACTAGAGGCTTTTATAGATGAAAAAGCCCCTGAATTCGACAATATCGACAAAACACTAATAAAACTCACACAATCGGGCAAGGCACAGCCGCTATTTTTTGGATGCGCAAAAAACAGTATCGGAATAAAGGAAATATTAGATGGTATAATAAAATATCTTCCATCCCCGAAAGGAGATAACAACAACCCTTTTGCAGGAGTTATATATAAAATAATCCACGATCCTATACTTGGCAGAGCCGCACACATCCGTATTTTTGAAGGCATTCTATCAATTCGCGATGAAATATATAATTCACGTTTAGATAAATATGAAAAGGTAAATCTTGTACGCAAAGCAAATGGGAACTCGTGGGTGGACGTAAAAGAACTTCACGCCGGAGACATAGGAGTGATAACAGGATTAAACGAAAGTATTATTGGTGATGTTTTGGGGAAAGAACCTAAAAAATACAATATCATCCCTATTAGCATGCCTCTTTTTACTACTCAAATAAAAAATAGAGAAGAAAAAGATTATGCTGCATTAGCAAAAGCACTACAAATACTCTGTTCAGAAGATCCTAGATTAGATTTTGAATGGCTACGAGAAGAGAGAGAGTTTCATATAAAAATAATGGGTTGGATGCAAATTGAAATTCTAATACATATCATAAAAACCCGATTTAATATTGATGTGGAATTTGATGATCCTGCCGTTATATATAAAGAGACACCATCGGAAATTGGTGAAGGATATGAAGAATACACAATGCCTAAACCATGTTGGGCTGTAGTGCGTTTCCGTATTGAACCGGGGAAAAGAGGTAGTGGCGTTATTTACAAATCGGAAGTCAGTACAGACAAGATAAAACAAAAATATCAAAATGAAATTGAAAGAACAATCAATACTGCACTAAAACAAGGCATTAAAGGATGGGAAGTAACAGATATTAAAATCACCCTTATCGGCGACGAAGATCATGAAATTCACTCTCGACCGGGAAATTTTATTCTAGCCACTCCAATAGCAATAATGAACGGACTTAATAACATTGGAACAACCCTTCTTGAACCAATAGTTGAAATGACCATTAAAGCTCCTGACGAAATGCTTGGAAAAATAGCTAACGACCTAACATTAATGCGTGGCAGCTTTGCTAATCCGGAAATAGAAAACGGGAAATTCACACTACAAGCCTTTGTCCCTCTAGCCACTTCTATGGACTACGCAATAAAACTAACATCACGTTCCGGAGGAAAAGCACGTCTCTCCACTCATTTTCATGGATACCAATCGGTAGAAGATAATCTTGGAAAAAAATGTGAATATCGAGGTATCAATCCCCTTGACAGATCGAAATATATTCTTTGGAAACGAAAAGCTATTACACTGTAGCCGCCACCAACAACACTAAAACCTGACTTACCGCCTCTTACAAAACAAACATATTTAAATATATAGTTTTGTTGGATTTTATTTATTTCTGATATATTTTTGCAGCAAATTTTAAGTAATACCAAATACATTAGTAGTTAACAGTTTGAAGTTATTAGGCAAAATGGAAAAATTTGATATAATTATGATAGGCATGGGACCTGCCGGCATGGCGGTTTCAGCAATGGGATCTTCTATGGGATTAAAAGTATTAGCCATAGAAAAACATAAAGTTGGAGGAGAGTGCTTAAACGTAGGTTGCATCCCCAGTAAAGCATTACTAAAAGCCGCAGAAGCAAACAACACTGCTTTTAATCTTAAAAAATATGGTATAGAATTGGATATTGTTTCAAAATACAACGACCCAATGAAAACCGTTAGAGAAAAAATCAGCGGCATCAACAATAAAAAATTCATGAAGGTCTTCGAAAAAGCAGAACTGATTATCGGCAAAGGAAGTGCTGAGTTCGTTAATGCGAAGACAATAAAAATTGATGAAAAAGAGTATTCCGGAAAAAAAATATTTATAGGAACAGGAACAGAACCATTTATTCCACCAATTCCGGGACTAAAAGATATTCCAAAGCTAACCAATGTTAACATTTTCGAAATAAAAAAGATGCCAAAAAGCCTTACCATAATAGGAGGAGGAGCTATTGGCATTGAGATGGCGCAAGCATTTAATCGCTTAGGAACAAAAGTAAATCTATTACATATGGATGCTCATCTTGCCCCTATGGGCGATGAAGAGGCAGCACATGTTCTTGAAAACACCTTTATTAAAGAGGGAATCGGCGTTTACAACAACGCAAATATTTTAAAAGTAGAGCAACGCGATGATGTTATCTACACACATACAAAAGACAAAATATTTGAATCGGGACAGATATTGGTTGCCACAGGGCGTAAACCTGTTTTAGAACCTTTAAAATTAGAAAACGCAGGAATAAAATACACTAAAAAGGGTATTATTGTTGACCAACACATGCGAACAAACAAAAAAAATATTTATGCTGTTGGAGATTGCAACGGTCACAACCTTCTTTCGCACGCTGCAATGCATCAAGGCATGTTAGCTTTAATGGATGCTGTAAGTCCATTTTCACTAAAACGATTACGACGCGACAGATATCTTGTTCCATGGTCTATTTTCACACAACCGGAAATTGCACAAGTCGGGCTAACCGAAAAAGAGGCCAAAGCAAAAGGCATTAAATATGAGATTGTAAAAAAACAATACGAATCGTATGGCAGAGCAGTTACCGACGGAAACCCTGAAGGATTTGTAAAGATTATTGTTGGAAAGCGCGGTAGAATTTATGGCGCTACACTTGTAGGCGCTGTTGCCAGTGAACTGATTCACGAATGGGCTTTGGCAATACAATACAAAAAGAAGATTTACGATATTATGATGGTGCAACACTCCTTCCCTACCATGTCTATGTTAAATAAAATGGTGGCAGAAGATTGGATGATGAAAAAAATGGAATCTCCATTAATTAAAAAGATTGTTCGATTTTTTATTTGCTGAATTCAAGTTACAAATGCAACGTCTGGGTTAAACAATAATTTTTCCATGACAAATATAGGGGTTTCATAGTTATACCTCTTCCTAGGTCTGTTATTAAGTTTTACTTCTACAGCTTTTA
>JAYEOD010000048.1:0-5519 GCA_034722575.1 Bacteroidota bacterium
TTGCAAAGCATAAGTTCGTCCGGGTGATCTTCGAACAAGTTCTCAGCTTCCCGGTCTCTCTAATGCTTCGCTGCGAGCTGAATAACATTTTTCTGAATGCCAATCCAACTCATTACTTATTTTTTATTTGTCGGATGGAAGTCGCCATTATAATCATTGTCGTGTGTATTAAAAGTTTTAGCATGGCTCGTTTCATCCGTTTATAATTTGTTTGCCCTGATACCAGTGCATTAAGATTTCTATTTAACATAATGTTTTCTTTGTCGATTTGTTTATTCATTCGTAATTCGTAATTCGCCATTCGTAATTCGCCATTCGTAATTCGTAATTCATAATTCGTAATTCATAATTCATAATTCGTAATTAATTCAGTTTTTCTTTGTCCTTTTGCCTTGACGCAAAAGAACCAAAAAGTCAAGGCTTACATAAAAATATTATTCTTCTCTTACATCCGGGTCATTACTTTTGTTTTTCCAACATAAAATCTATATTAAAATTCCAAATTCATTCAACTTTAGGCATTTTAAGTACTTTTCCTTAATTTCGACATCTGAAAAAAAACTACTAAAAGATAATGAGAAGACTACTAACTATTTTATTAATGATGGGACTGTTTTCTGCTGCTAATGCACAGAAAATGACAGTTAGCAAGGCAGCGTTTTACGATAAAACAGCGCCTTTAAAAGAGATGAAACAGATTTTACCCGGTATTCGCAATCGTAGCTGGAAAGATAATATCATAAAAAATGAATTCGATCCTCGGCGTAAAGATATCGACAGAGATAAAATCACATATCCTATTGGTCCGGACCCTTTATGGCAAAGTAAAATGGGAAAGATTAGAACCAACGACCCTATACAGAATTTCGAAGGCATGTCGAACGTAAATGGCGTTTACCCTCCGGATACAGACGGCGATGTAGGTCCTAATCACTACTTCCAGATGATAAATCTTTCAATGCAAATTTTCGATAAAGAGGGAAATTCTCTTTACGGACCTGTTGATAACAGTACCTTATGGGATGGATTTATTGGACCGTGGACAGGCACTAACGATGGCGATCCAATTATTCTTTACGACGAACAAGCCGATAGATGGATGGCTTCTCAGTTTGCTATAAATACCTCTAACGGGACTTATTGGGAATTGATTGCAATATCTGAAACCAGCGACCCTTTAGGGGCATATTATCGCTACGCATTTCAGTTTGATGCTTTTAACGACTACCCGAAATTCGGCATCTGGCCCGATGGATACTACTGCTCTTTTAATATGTTTGGCGACTATAACCGCGTAGCGGCAGCCTCTTTCGAGCGTGATGCAATGCTTGCCGGAGATCCTGAAGCTAGAATGATAGTTTTTGATTTAGATGATGGCGTAGGCCCTTGGAGTATGCTGCCTTCGGATATGGACGGTACACCTCCTGCTGATGGCACACCAAACTATTTCGCATATATGATAGACGATAGTTATGACGAGAACGACCAAATAAGAATATGGGAATTCAAATCGGATTGGGATAATGTAGCTAACTCTACTTTTCAAGAGTCTGACATACTAAATGTAGCCCCATTCGATTCGGAGTTATGTAGCGCACCACGTGGCAGATGTGTTCATCAGCCTAACGATGCACCGAAATTAGAATCTCTATCCGACAGATTAATGTATCGCTTGCAATACCGCAACTTTGGCGATTATCAAGTTATGCTGACCAACCACACTGTTGACGTTGATAACACAGGACACGCAGGAATAAGATGGTATGAATTCAGAAACTATAGCGATGGAAATGGATGGAACATTCATCAACAAGGCACTTATGCCCCCGATGCCGATAATCGCTGGATGGGTTCAATAGCAATGGACTCCGAAGGTATTATTGCTCTGGGATATAGCGTTTCAAGCACCGAAACATTCCCTTCGATACGTTATACCGGTCGTGGACCAAATGCTCCTCTTGGCGAGATGGTATTTACAGAAGAGACTATTATTGACGGAGGTGGCTCGCAAGGTGGTACCGCTAGTCGCTGGGGCGATTACAGCCATATGTCGGTTGACCCTACCGATGATTTAACATTCTGGTACACTGCCGAATATTATGCTCATAACAGTCAAACCGGATGGCGCACTCGTATTGCATCTTTTAACTTAGAAGAGGACTTTGTAGCTCCCGATGCTATTACCGACCTCTCTGCCGACTATCCTACTACAAACGCAGTATGGCTGCGATGGACTGCTACAGCAGATAATCAAGGTAAAGCAAATTCATACGAAATAAGATATTCCACAACTCCTGTTACAGAACTCACATGGAATGACGCTACCATCGCTCCTAATACAATTGATCCACAAGAAGCCGGTGTTCCTGAAGAGTTTTACCTCTCTGATCTCAATTTTAATACCGAATACTATTTTGCTGTCAAGGTAAAAGATCGTCAGTATAACACTTCCGAAATATCAAACAGCATTTCTACAACAACACCGGGCGAGCCAAATATTATAGCTGATAACAGCACAATAACTCAAATAGTATATCAAGGACAACAAGCTATTTACAACTACCAAATTCAAAATACCGGCGAGAGTGATATCAGAGTACATCTGTATAAAACAGATACTATAACTCATAATGCAGGAGAAATCCTTAATACATACAGCAATATAGGCTCCGGTATTACCGGACTGATGGCTCTGGATAATAATATCTTTCTAGTGAATAATTCGAATAACTCTATTGATATTTACAATGTAGAACAGCAAGAAATTACAGAAACCGTAGCTATTCACGACCAGCCATTCGGAATAACTTTCGATGGCGAATATTTTTGGGTAGGAAGCAAATCGGGTACTGTTTATGCTTACAATACCGATTGGAGCAGCACCGATTTATCATTCAATTTACCCGAAGCATCATTTCACTCTTTAACATGGAATGGCGAATGTTTCTTAGTAACGAAATTGGCTACAACAAATCCAAAAATAAAACAATACTCTAATACCGGCGAGCTTCTTGGTTATTATACTACAGATATCGATATGGGTATTTGGCAAACTACATGGGTCGATCAACACCGCTTTGGTAAGTTATGGATAACAAATAATAGCGGAATAATTGCTCAACTCTATCTCGATGGCAACACATATAAATTAAAAAACAGTTTCGATGCTCCAACATTAATATCATATAGCTTAGGTCACGATGGCTCTGATATTATTTACGCAAAAGTTTCAAATCAAATGTATTCTATCGACGATAATATATCGGAAGTAAACTGGCTCGATATAACTCCTTTGCACGACACTATTGCCGCCACTCCTATAGGAGCTGAAATAGCATTTAGTCTTAATGCTACCGATAAAACTCCCGGCAATTATCTTGCAAAAATATCTATCGAAAACAACGACCCTGAAAATGGTCTTATCGAATTTGATGTTGTAATGAGTGTTTTAGAGTATAACTTTACAGCACAAATAAATAACGACACTACAATTTGTAGCATCACCCCTTTTACATTGCAATGTGATGTTTCAGGAAATGTAGGTAGTACTAATTATTTATGGTCTTCCGAAGGATTCTCTTCTACTCTTCAAAATCCTGTTATTATCCCCGAAGAGAGCAAAACATATCAAGTAACAATTACCGACGATATCAGCACTATAAACAGATCTGTAGATATCAATGTAATTGCATCGCCACAGATTAGCTTGGGTAATGATACATCCCTTTGCGAAAACCACACTATAAGTATTGAAGTAGAAAACGGACATGCAGAATATCTTTGGTTCGATGGCTCGATGAGCAATTCAATAATTATCGACAGCACACTACTCAACTCCGGCAGTAACAATGTATGGATATCAGTAACCGCCGAAAATGGATGTGTAGCAACCGATACTACAATAATTATTTTACAAGATTGTTCGGCATTAGAAGAGCTATCCGATTCACAGATAAAAATATATCCTAATCCAACAACCGGAAAAACACAAATTGTGTTACCTGAAAACCACAAAAACATCACGGTAAAAATATTCGACCAAACCGGAAAACAGATACTAACAAATGCCAAATCGCATTACAAAAACGTATCCACAATCCCACTCGATTTCACAGGATTAAACAAAGGCTCATATTTAATCGTTATAAAACACCAACAAACCACAATAACAAAAAAAATAATGGTGTTATAAACAAAGCACAATTCCTTATGAATTCTCATAAATTTTTTTGTACATTTATGAAATCACAAATTATTTCAACAATAAGAACACAATGACCGATAAAACATTACGATTCGTTAATTTTTTACTAGACACAACAATTTACTTTGCTCTGCTAATAGGATTTCTATTAATTTTCAAAAATCAAATTGATGAAAAATATGTAAAATGAATTTCTGTTATTTTTTATTTTTTATACTATTTCATTTTTGAATATATAAAAGGTCAAACACCGGGAAAAATCATCACTAAATCAAAAGTCATATCAATAACTAATAATCATAATTATTATTTTCTCCAAATTTTAGGGAGATCTATAATAAGATTCGTACCTTTTGATATACTTTCATATCTATTCTTTAGTAAAGGACTACATGACTGGATATCGAAAACAAATACAGTAAATAATAAATTAAAAAAAAACTAATAAAAAAGAAAATTACTACAGTTGTGGCTATGCTATTAATAGCAGTCACTTTTTCAAGTTGCGCTACAGTATTTGGCGGAGCCGTTTCCGATTGTCAAAGAACAAAACCTACTGCAGGAGAACCTGCAAGAGAAGTTAGAGCCGGTGCTTTAATAGCTGATGTATTATTATTTTGGCCAGGTGCAATTGTTGACTTTGCAACAGGCGCTATCTACAAACCATGTAACAAATAATAAAAACCCCGGTCTGATAACAATATCAGTCCGGGGTGTTATTAACCTCACTCATCCACACCGGCGAAATAAAAATTCGTTTAATTCGATCAATTCGATGAAAATTAACAGGAATCAACTATGAAGCACTTAACAATCACAATAATTCTTTTTTTATTTATAGGAACCACAACAACTGCCAAAAAACATAAACTAAGTATAAATGCAAATTCCACTACTACATTTATTCCAAACTTCGATTATTATGTCCATATTGCAACAGAACCTATAATCTATGATTTTATGGATCTTTCAAACTACACTCATATATCAAGTTCTTATCAGGAAGCCAAAACAAAGCCTAAACTTGGATTTTCTATTGATATAGAATACAGTAACAGGCTCAACAAACGTTTAAGCGTATTATTTGCAATTGGTATAAATCAAATGAGGTATGAATATGATACAGAAATGAATGACAATGGAGCAATTTATTCTCTAACAGACTTGGATAAAGACTATGGTAATACAACATTATATTATCTGAATATACGCCCCTTTAATTATTCTGTATCATTTAACGAAAACAAGACTTCTATTTTTGGAGGACCGATATTAAGTCTCTTATTAAAGAGTAAATCTTGTAACGCAGTAGGAC
>JAYEOD010000049.1:0-5516 GCA_034722575.1 Bacteroidota bacterium
TTACATCGCACTGGGAAGGATTTGGTTATGTGTTGGCAGAAGCTATGGCAGCAAAAAAACCTGTGATAGGTTTTGATATTAGCAGTAATCCCGAATTAATTCGGGATAATGTAAACGGATATCTTATAGAACCCGGCAATATTCAGCAAATGGCAGAGCGTGTGATATTTTTGCAGAAACATCCTGATAAAGTAAAGCAACTTGGCGAAAAGGGGAGGTTTATTGTAGAAACTGAATTCCAGCCCGGCAACACTCTGAAAGGTTTTTTACGTCTGATAACAAATCCTGAGTTATAATTTTTTGTTTACTTTAGCTGCTTGTGTTAAATAAATTTGATGGTAAATGGAAGCTATAAAGCCTAATGTTGATGGCGATTGGTTAGTGGTAGTTAATCCTAACGCAGGCAAGAGAAAAGGAGAGCGAAATTGGGGGAAAATCGCCAGAAGTTTAGAAGACGCAAATATCTCATTTGTATCGGTGTTTACACAAAGAAAATTTCAAGCTATTCAGCTTACAAAAAAGCATATCGAAAAAAAATATTGTAAGATAATTGTTGTTGGTGGCGATGGCACTCTCAATGAGGTTATAAACGGAATATTTTTACAAAATAAATATCCTGTCGAGAAAATTATTGTCGGGATGATTCCTGTTGGAACAGGAAACGATTGGTGTAGGATGTACAATATCCCCGCTGATTATAATGAAGCCACAAAATTAATTGCCGAGCAGAATACGTTTGTACAAGATGTTGGATTGGTGCATTATTATGAAGATAATATGCTACGAAAAAGATATTTTGTTAATATGGTTGGCATGGGATATGATGCTTTGGTGACGAAAAAAACCAACAAACAAAAAGAGGCAGGAAAAAGTAACCCTCTATCATACTATTTTAATTTGGTTACCAGCTTGTTTCATTATTCTCCTATTACAACAAAAATTGATGTTGATGGTAAAAAGATAAAAGTACGCGCTTTTAGTATTAGTACAGGAATAAATCATTATAATGGAGGCGGAATGAAACAGCTTCCTGAAGCTATTCCTAATGACGGAATAATGGATATGACCGTTATCAGAAATTTAGGAAAAATAATGGTGATTCGTTCTATTAACAAGCTATACGACGGGTCTTTTGTGAAAATGCCGCAAGTATCTACGCATAAAGGAAAGAGGATTACAATATCATCGAAAGGAAAACGAAAATTAATGCTTGAAGCAGATGGAGAATCATTAGGTCATTCGCCGTTTTCAATTAATATTATCCCTAGAGCAGTAACTTTTATTGTGCCGAAAGTTGTTAATGGTAAATATGCTGAGTATGCTCAAAAACAAAAAATATCAGCTGTATAATTGATAATTATTTTATGCTGCGTGCGTCATTATTTGTTATTAATTGTTTTTCTGATATTGGTAAGTGATTACGGATGAGTGATTGGTTGATTGAATGATTGACGACCAATTACCATCGAATTACGAAGAGTGATAATCAAAAAAAATAACTGACTTATAAAAAAGATTTTTCTTCCCAATCGTTATTCGCTTTTAGCAAGGCAATCAGTTCGTCGATAGCGTCTGCTTCGGGGATATTTTGTTTCATCACCTCTTTCTTTTTGTAAAGAGTAATCAGACCTTTTCCTGCGCCAACATATCCATAATCGGCATCAGCCATTTCGCCCGGGCCGTTCACTATACAGCCCATTACACCAATTTTTAATCCTTTCAGGTGCGATGTTTTTGCCTCTATTTTTTTTAAAGTATCTACTATATTGTATTGAGTACGTCCGCAACTCGGACAAGCAATATATTCTGTTCGCGATATTCGGCTTCTGCTTGCTTGTAAAATAGAAAAAGATAGATTTGTAATAGCGTTAATATCTGCCGGGTTATTTTCTATCCAAATGCCATCAATCAGTCCATTAACTAAGAAACCACCGATTTCTGATGCTGCTGTAATAATAAATTCTTCGTGATTAGAGATGCTATATTTTTTACGCAGAATAATAGGATTGTGATTTTTTTTCTCTTGTAATTTTTTTAGAATACTGTTTTGCGTCTCTAAATCACCGGATAATACAATTGGCTCATCTTTTTTTATTTTCAAAGGAATCTCTTTTTCAGAAAATATCTCTGTAAAAGCGATGTTTTTATCTCCGTTAAGGAGAAAAGAATTTTCTTTTGCAGGATGAAAAATGCCATCAGGAATCAACTCCTGTTTTGCGATTTTCTTTTCCGAAGTAACAATAACTATAGGAGGATTATCGCCACCAATAGTCTCTATTGTATTGGAATACTTTTTTTCGTAATCAAAAATATGTTCTGTGGCAGGCGCGATTATATTTGTGTTTTCTGTTGCTGCGATAATGCTTTTTGCTGCCGGTAGTTCTATTTCAGGTGCTTCGGTAAGCGAAACACGAATAGTATCTCCAATGCCTTCGTTTAAAAGAGTGGAGATTCCTGTAGCAGATTTTATTCTGCCTTCATCGCCGGCACCGGCTTCTGTAACACCAAGATGAATAGGGTAGTTTAAGTTCTCCTTTTGCATCATCACAACAATTAAACGCGTGGCGTGAATCATTACACGGGTATTGCTCGATTTCATGGAGACAACAATATTATGAAAATCTAACTCATTACAAATGCGTAAAAATTCCATTGCCGATTCTGCCATGCCAATTGCTGTATCGCCGTATCTGCTCATAATTCGTTGCGATAAAGAGCCGTGATTACTACCAATGCGAATTGCTGTGTTATGCTTTTTGCAAATTGTAATTAAAGGAGTTATCCTCTCTTTTATCCTTTTAACTTCTGCGTTGTATTCCTCTTCGGTAAACTCTATTTTATCTTTGCGATTCCTGTCAATATAATTTCCCGGGTTAATGCGGATTTTTTCAATTACTTTTGCGGCTTCCTCTGCTGCTTTAGGATTGAAATGAATATCAGCAATAATTGGAACGTTGTAGCCTTTTTTTAAAAGCTCCTTTTTTATCTCGCCAAGATGTTTTGCCTCTTTTACTCCCGGTGCAGTAATTCTAATCAACTCCGAGCCTGCTTCAATCATTCGTATCGATTGCGCTACAGTGGCTTCGGTATCCATTGTATTAGTATTTGTCATCGACTGCAACCTAACAGGATTATCGCCGCCAAGGGTTATATTGCCAATTTTTACTTCACGAGTTATGTATGGGACAAAAGGAAAATACGTCATAGTTCACCAATTATTTTTGGCGAAATTACAATTTTGTTTTTTATAGTACACTGATTTATTATGATTTTTTTGAAACACGGATGACGCGGATTGTACGGATCTGTACGGTTTTTTTTCAACCTCAACCTCAACCTCAACCTCAACCTCAACCTTAACCTTAACCTTAATTTCAACCTCAACCTTAATTTCAACCTCAACCTTAATTACAACCTTAATTAGTGTTCTATACAGGCTTTAAAAAATATTTACTTAATTTTCTCTAACCCCAATTTTGCAGATTCATCGTTAGGGTTATTCATTAATGCTTTGGTGAATAACACTTTTGCTTCGCGTAATTTTCCTTGGCGGAAATTTGTCCATGCAAACATATTTATTGCGTCATAATCGAAAGGGTACATGTTAATAAGTTTCTCGAAATATACATAGGCTTTGGTGTAATTTTCGCGACCGTAATTAATTGCTCCCAAACGATAATTGGCAGTATAGTTCATCTTATCAATTTTTAAAATATCGCGATAAACATTAATTACTTCAGTTAAATTTCCCTGTGCATACACAGGAAGCACTAAACCAAGCTTTGCTTCTATGGAGTATGGCATCAGCGTTACTGCTTTGCGGTAATAACTTGCCGATTCGGTATATAAACCCGCATTATAGTTTAACCATCCTAAGCGAAGATTTATTTCGTAAGAGTCTTCTGCATACACCTTTTTTATGGTTTCGATAGCAGTGCTGTATTTCCCCTCCTTTTCTTGAGTGTAGCTATCTGAAAAGGCTTGTATAATATTATTGCTGCTTTGTGCAAAACCATTCCCTGCCAAAAATAATAATCCGGCTAAAATTAATGTCCTGATGTTTTTTATAGATTCCATGTTATGCCTCCTATTATGTAGTATGTTTTAAAATTAAATGAATTTTTTATGTAATTCTCTTCATCAATATATGTTGTGCTTTTGCTTTCACGATTCATATATCTCCATTTTGCCGTAAGGGTGATATTTTTGTTGAGTATAAAATTTAAAGCTGCTTCTGCTTTTTCAACTGTTTTATCAGGATTATTATAAACTATATAGCCACTGTTTTCGTGATAATTATACAAATCACCAAAAGTGTAAGATGCATTAATCCAAATGCTATTATTGAGTGATATGGTAGCGTGTGGCTCAAAAATAATTTCCGAAATTGAAGGTTCGTCAAGTAATGTTGATTCGTGATAAGAGACAATTTTTACTCCCGGAACAAATTTATAATTCCCGAAAGGGAGCCACGAAATATCAAGCTCAAATTGATTTTGTTTACGGCTGTTTATACTGGAAAAGCTGCCTCCTAATTGCCAGTATATTTTATTGTAATATTTACCAACACTCGCGTACAGCAGAAAATCTGTAAACTTTACAGGAGACTCTTTAAAGATATATTGATAATTTGTGGGGTTGTATTCTATAATATGGTCTGTAAATGAAACCGACATGGTATGTAGAGCCAGAGAGAGATTCAGCCCATTTTTAAAAGTGTAGGTTGTATTAAGATAATAATCGGTTTGCGATAAATTATAATCTATTATTGTATCGCTATCCGGAAAGCAGAATTTTTTATCGTTTTGGATATTAAAGCTGCTGATACCATGATATACAGAAAGGTTATCAGATAAATCATGCGATAATCCGAAATGAAAATAGTTGGTATTGCCAACATATTTCGATTCTCCGTAAATATCATAATCGCCGAGCAAATTGCGATTTTTGTTAATGTCTAAACTATTAGATAGGTTTATTCCTGTTTCGATTTTTATACTCTTGAAAAACTTGTTTTTTATTGGATAAATATCTTTTTTATTTTTTACCTGTATTTGTTTATAAGAGCTTTTAGCAAGCGAATTTTGAAAAGTGTATTTGTAACTATAAAAAAGATATTTTTTTGCTAAAGCAGATGATTCGTAAAAAGAGAGGGCTTTTTTAAAGTGTTTTATTGCTGTAAGATAATCTCCGTTTTCGAAATAAGCAGTTCCCAAACGCATCCTTAAATAGAAAAAATCGGTTTGTTTTAAGTCGATATTGTTTTTTGAGTAGTCGATTAAATCATCCCAGTTTTGCGACAGATACAGTGCGTAAGTTTTTTTATCGATATCTGGAGCAGATTGTCCAAAGCTGTTATACGAAAGCAAAACAAGTAGTGTTATATATATGACATTTCTTTTTATGCTCATTTTGTTGATATTTTTACTGTAACAATTTTCTTTCCTTCGGTTATTTTAACCTCATCGATATTATTGTTAATAATCTTGATATTAAAACCGATATCTCTAAAACTT
>JAYEOD010000050.1:0-5507 GCA_034722575.1 Bacteroidota bacterium
TTCCTACTATGCTAGAAATCAATTTTTTCAGCTGCAAAGTAAATACTTTTTTTAATACCCCTGACAAAAAAGATTGAGGTTTCCGCCTTCGCTTTAACTTCGGAAAACAAAGGTGATTGAATAATTATAATTATTGTCGTGTATATTAAAGACTGAACATGGCTCGGTTCAGTGGATTAAAAAATTAGTTTAATTCGATGATTGATTGAGGTTGAAAAAATCGAAAATTTGAGACCATCTCAAATTTTCGATTTTATCCGAAAGAATAATTACTTTTGTTTAATAAAATTCACCAAACCTTTTTGATTAAATATCTCCATTAACTTATCAGGAAGAGGCTCAAAACGAAACTCTTTTCCGTTAACACTCACCAAACCTTCAGAAAGTTTCACCTCAACCTCATCGCCCTGCTTATAAATTTCAACAGCATCGGGAAGAATAATAATCGGTAATCCTTGATTTACGGAGCTGCGATAAAATATTCTGTTTACAGATTTGCAAATAACAGCTTTTACTCCGGCATGACTCAAACCAACAGCAGGATGCTCGCGAGAGCTACCACAACCGAAATTATCACCGGCAATAATCACATCATTTTCACTAACACGTTTTGTAAAAGACTCGTCAAACCCTTCGAAAAGATAAGGCATAATAGACTCCGGTTCAGCGCTAGATACTTTATAAGTAAGATTGCCTGCAAACATCTGGTCTGTATTCAAATTATGAGCATCAGAATAATTCCAAACCCCCTTACTATAACGATCATCACCAGCTTCAATAGTTACCATACTACTCTGCTCTTTAGCGTAAGGAAACTTATCCTCGGTAGGATTTTCACGCGGATCTGTAATTTCACCATTTAATGCCGACATAGCCACAGCAGCAGGAGACGCCAGAAATACAAACGATTCTTTATTTCCCATACGCCCTTTAAAATTTCTGTTAGCCGTAGAAATAACATTATAACCATCAGCAGGAATACCCTGTCCGGTTCCCAAACAAGGGCCACAAGAAGTAGCTAACACAGTAGCTCCGGCATTCATAAATATCTCTGTCAATCCCTCTTTTATCATCTGTAAAGAGATCTCTTTTGAAGCAGGCACTACAAGCATTTGAAAACCTTCGGGCAACTGTTTACCATCCAAAATCTTTGCTGCTTCACGCATATCTTCGATACGACCATTAGTACAAGTCCCTAACAAAGCCTGATGAACTTTCGTTCCTTTTACATCATAAAGCGACTTTACATTATCCACATGATGAGGAACCGCCACAACAGGAAACAGCTCATTAAGATTTATCTCTATCTCCTGAGCATATTCAGCACCTTCGTCAGCCCAAATACCCTCAATCTTTTTTCCATAATAATCCGACAATACTTTATCAGCAGGGAAAACAGCATTCTTTGCACCCATTTCCGATGCCAAATTAGCCAATGTCATTCTATCTGCAACAGAAAAAGTAGCAACTCCGGCTCCGTGATACTCTATTGATTTATAATCTGCTCCGCTAGAACCTATCATACCAATAATCCACAACGAAAGATCTTTGGCAAAAACCCCTTTTGGGAGCTCTCCTTTAAGAGTAATTTTTATTGTCTCAGGCACCCTAAACCAAGTCTCGCCTTGTTTCCACAATCCAGCCGCTTCAGTACGATCAATTCCGGCAGCAAAAGCATTAAAAGCTCCGGCAGTACACGTATGACTATCACTACCTACAATAATATTTTTAGGTTGTGCGTGTTGCGCCATAATTTGGTGACAGATACCCTTTCCTACATCATGGAATTTTTTAACGCCTTGTTTTTTAACAAAATCGCGAATTGCCTGATAATTATTAGCTAAAGCAGATGTTGTAGGAGGTGCATTATGATCGAGAACAATCAATAATTGATCAGGATCAGCCACATCTTCGCCATTCATTTTTTCAAATGTTTTAGCTATACTTGAAGTATTATCATGAGTAAGCACGATATCCGGTTTCTTAAAAACGATACTCCCAACAGGAGCACCAAAAATTTTTTCTACAAAAGTTTTTTTAGTCATAGTTATGTTAATTAAAATTCTTAAAAGCTAAATCCCACATTTAATCCCACCTTAGGAACAATACCGCTATTTCCGGCCTCCATAAAATAATCACTCTCTCCGTTATAACCAATAGTCTTACGCAAACCTCCACCAACATACGCATCAACAGAAATCCTATCAGCAAACACATACTGCAATCCAAAAACAACACCGCCTCCAACAACATCAAAAGTACTCGACTCATTATACCAGTGATCATCACCATGATAATAATCCCACACCTCCTCTTCAAGAGAATAATGTTTATAAAAACTATAAGGAGCAAAAAAGATATTTTTTGAATGCTTTGCTAAATCTTTATGATAGACATAAAATCTGTATTGAAAATCCACCCCCACAGCAAATTGCTCTTCCGTATCATTATCACGATATTTTATCATTGGTGATATTATAAAGGAATTATTTTCACCAACCATTCTTTCGTACTCTACCTGTAAAGAACTATTAATAAATTGTATCACACTAAAGCGAAACCTATTAACTTCAGGTTTCTCAACATTTACATTTTGCGCAGAGGAAGCAAATCCTACCATTACAAATACCACCAAACAAATTATTTTTCGCATTATTTTATTTTTAAGATGCAAATAACTCCTAGTAAGTTATTTTTTACAAACAAAATTACCATACTAAACACAGCATAGCAAACCAAAATATCACAATTACAAACTTTCAGTTTTATACCTTTACGGATAGCATTAAAGTTTGACTCAAAAATAAACAAAAACCATCAAATATTTACAAACAAAGCTCTTACAGATCTAGAATTATCACAACATCGTGCAAACCAGACCATTACATCAGCCCCTTCAGTTTTATCTGCTACCTCAAACAACACCACCCTTAAAAATCTTTATTCACTCACATTTATTTTAAAAATAAAACAGATCCTTTCACATTCATTATCAGCACACAAACAAAACAACAGTTTTTTTTTTCAGATTTCTCTTGGTAATTTAATATTACTCTCTATCTTTGCAGCCGCGTTCATATAAAAGAACTGAGAGTAAAAATTTCTGTTACTATTAGCAATAATAGTAAGAGTAAAATTTAGACAAATATCCAAGGAGAGGTGGGTGAGTGGCTGAAACCACATGTTTGCTAAACATGCATACGCAGAAACGCGTATCGGGGGTTCGAATCCCCCTTTCTCCGCAAAATAAATTTTGTCGGAAAGAATTTTTTACTATTTTTGCTGAGTCTTTTATAAGAACTCGGGGTGTAGCGTAGCTCGGTTATCGCGCCTGCTTTGGGAGCAGGAGACCGCAGGTTCGAATCCTGCCACCCCGACAAAAAGAGAGTTGTTTCAGCTCTTTTTTTATGGGCTAACAAGTTCTTTAATTATCAGTTTCGGGGTGTAGCGTAGCTCGGTTATCGCGCCTGCTTTGGGAGCAGGAGACCGCAGGTTCGAATCCTGCCACCCCGACTGAATTCCTCAAAAAAAGCCGACTATATAATATGGTCGGCTTTTTTTTGCTTAATATTTGAGGATATCCGGTAATACCAATTGAATTTTAAAATGTCCGACATAAATTCAAAATATTTTTCTGTTTTACAATCTTCAAATTTTAAGCATAGTATAGCTACGGTTCAAATTTTAAGTGCGGTAAAACTGGAAAAGATGAAGGGTTTATCGGGTATTTTGATGTTCAATTGGTATAAAATGGCATCAAATCATATTTATGGGGAGGATGAAAAGTCATGCATAAATTTCACATAATCTGAATAAAAAATATATCTTTGTAAAAAGGCTATAATATGAACGATGAAAAAGAAGAAAAAGAAATAATTCCTTTAAAAACAGAAAACAAAAAGGCGGCATTTAGCAGCACACAGACAATTTGGTTGATAGTATTCTCCGTAATAGCAGCATTAATTTATACTTATGTAAATATTTCTTAGAAATACTGTATTGGTATTTCTAAAGTAAAAACACTCCCCTTTCCGGATGAATGGTGATATTTCAGATCACCACCTAACAGATTATCAGCAATTTTTTTGGCTATAACAAGACTTATCCCATACCCTTGTTCCCCTTCAGTACCCTCACTAACAATAGTATTCTCGACATCAAACAACGACTTTTGCGCTTCGTTAGAAACACCTATACCATTATCCTCAATAATAATAAATATATGTCGCCTCTTTTTCTCCCAAGATATCACAATATTACCACCACGGTACGAATACTTTATTGCGTTATCGATAAATACAGAAAGGATTTTTCCTACATAATAAGGGTCAGAAACAAAATTCATATAGTTATCTGTTACCACTCTAATCTCAACTCCTTTGATAGAAATTTTCTTTGAAAAATCACTCAACAGCTGCTTTAAAAAATCGCGCAGCACTATTTTATTTTTATGTATCTCTATCGAAGATTCCTCTAACCTACTCCATTCAATAATCTCTCCGACTAATTCAAATGCAGTTTTAGAATTATATGAAATAGACTTTAATGCTTCTCTTTGCTCTACTTTTAAATCATCATTATAAAGAGAAAGTATTTCAGAAAGCCCGATAATAGCATTAAACGGCTCCCTAATATCAGTACTTAATAAATTTAATAACCGTTGATGAAACAGAGCATTTTTTTGCGCTTTTTTTTGCGCTTTCAACAACTCCATCTCCACCTCTTTAATACTTGATATCTCAGAAATAACACCACTAATAACCTGTGGACTATTCAATGAATCGAAAGAAATTATCTTAGCAGAATCCATTACCCATTTCCATAAACCATCATGAGTCCTAACCCTATACTCAAAAGTAAAATTTTCTGCATCACCCTTTAGGTGACTATTTAAACGCCGGAAATACTCTCCCCTATCATCAGGATGAATCACCCCCCTCCACTTATCGAACGTAATTCCAAAAAAATCTTTTTTATCGTAACCAAACAACTCAAACACTTCCGAGCTAAAATACAAGTAACCCTTTTCTATATCCCACTCCCAAAAGCCACTCCCGGACGCTTTATATGCATTCCGCTCTCTGCTGCTCTTTCAAATTCGGACGCACAGAAAGCAGCTCCATATTAAACACAATCCCCTGAAACTCTCCAACATTATTCTTCATTACTTTTCCGGAAAGAAGCACTTTTGAAATAATCTTATTTACATCTAAAAAATTCGTTTCAATATGCTGTATCAAACTGTCCTCATCAGAAAACAAATCATCAAGCGAATAATCAAAATCCGGAAAAAAAGAGTTAAAATGTTTTCCTATAACATTGTATTCTTTAAAAGAAGAAAAATCATGAAATGCCTTATTAACATACGTAAGTTTAGCTTTTCTATCTAAAACAAATACCGGCACAAAAATATTTCAAGAATATTTTCACATATTTCTATAGAAGAGAACAGGATCAACTTACTCTTTGTTAAAGAAAAATAAATAAATAATATCCCTATAACAGAT
>JAYEOD010000051.1:0-5505 GCA_034722575.1 Bacteroidota bacterium
TGAATGAGGATGTTTTAAGTTTTCATTATTTTTGCAAAAAAAAAATATGTCAATAACTAAACATGTACCTAATACTATAACATCATTAAATCTTGTTTTCGGATTGTTATCGGTAATAGCAGCTTTGAATGGAGAATTATTTAATGCAGGAATATTTATTTTTATTGCAGCGATAATGGATTTTTTCGATGGGTTTGCAGCTCGTTTGTTAAATGCTGTTACTCCAATTGGTAAAGAGTTAGATTCTTTGGCTGATATGGTGTCGTTTGGTGCTGCTCCCGGAATGATAGTGTATTCAATGTTATTAACAAATCAAACCGTTTTAGTTTTTAATGGTGTAAATATTCTTCCTTATTTCGCATTGTTAATCCCGGTTCTGTCGGCATTGCGATTGGCTAATTTTAATATTGATACTCGTCAGTCCGATTCTTTTATTGGCTTACCGGTTCCTGCTAATGCCTCTTTTATTGCTGCAATTGCAATATTGCTTTCTAAAGAGGTTGAAATACCTAATATGCTTTGGATGGTGGAGCTGTTTGAAAATGGTTGGGTGCTTATTACTGTAGCTATTATTTTGGCGCTTATGCTTGTTTCACATATTCATTTGTTCTCTTTAAAATTCAAGAATTTTTCTTTTAAGAATAATATTGTCAGGTATCTGTTTTTAATTGCGGCGTTAGTGTTGATTTTTCTCTTTAGTTTTGCTGCTATACCTTTTATTATTGTCTTGTATATAGTCTTATCAGTAATTGTAAATTATATTTTTAAATAAAACTGTTGTTGATGAATGTTACTAAATCAATATATTATATTGTAAGTGCTATTATATTTTTAACCATAATAAGTTTTTCTTGCTCGAATGTTGAAAGGAGAAATTATAATTCGATCGATAACAATGAAATTATTATCACTGAACAACTTTCGTATGCAGAAGAGATGAGGTTGGCAAGTTTGTTTAGTGGAAATAAAGTTGAAAAAATCGATAAGCTTCTTGATATGTATCGAACACGATTTCGATTTCATGGCAATGTGCTAGTCGGATACAATGGCATGTTAATATATAATCGTGCTTTTGGAACTTCTGATTTTGTTGACAATACCCCTATGGATATCGATTGTGTGTTTCAATTGGCTTCTGTTAGCAAGCAGTTTACTGCAATGTCGGTTATGCTTTTGGTACAGGATGGTTTGCTAAATGTTACTGATACCATAAAAAATATTATCCCTGAATTTCCTTACGAAAAAGTTACTATCGAACAACTGCTTCATCATACTGGTGGTATGCCTAATTATATGTGGCTTCTTGAACATAAATGGCAGAAGGGGAAGAAGGCGTATAACGACGATATTATTACTCTGATGAACGAGAATGAAACGCCAAGGTATTTCCGACCCGGTTCTCGTTACGATTATTCAAATACCGGATATGCGATACTGGCTTATATTGTAGAGTATGTATCTGGGGTCTCTTTTCCTGATTTTGTGGCACAGAGAATATTTAAGCCGCTGCAAATGAATAATAGTTTTGTTTATAGTAGTGCTTTTGATAAGAAATATCCCGAAAGACTTCATGGGCATTACCGGCGATGGAGAAGGTATAATGTTATTAAAGAAACAGTTCATGATGGTATTGTAGGTGATAAAGGTGTTTTTTCTACTACCGGCGATTTGTATAAGTGGGATCAGGCATTGTATTCGGATGTGTTAATATCCGACACACTGCGTAAGGCGGCTTTTACTCCTGTTAAAGTGCGTGGAAGATATGAATACCCTTATGGTTATGGGTTTAGATTAAAAAAAGTTGACGGAAAACAAGTTGTCTATCATACCGGGCTTTGGGAAGGATTTAGAACCAATTTAATGCGTTATGTCGAGACTGGAAATACTATTATTGTTCTAAATCATACTAATATTAATGTTAATAATATTATGGTGAAGCGGATAGAGAATATTTTAGCTGAACCTAATAAGGTTACAAATACTCAAAAAATTGTTTCTATATCTATAAAAGAGGGCTGCGATAAAGCTTTAGGATATTTTTATAAGATTTCAAAAAGTGATAATAATTTTGTGGATATTAATAAGATATTAGAATCAGCAGAGCTTCTTACATTAATGGGTAAACCTCAATTGTCGGGGGTACTTATTAAGGTTTATGAAAATATAGTCTCCTCAATATCTTTTAAAGAGAAAGTCGAGTTAATGAAAAATGTTGTGTAAAAGTATTGTAAATGACACTATTTAAAGCCTGTTTATAAAGTCAAGTGTTTGTTTTAGAATGTTCGCTATCGAGACTTTCGCAGTCTTAAAAATCAACAGTTTACTGTAGTGAATGACTGTTTTTTTAAGACAAGAATAACGAATAGAGCGGACATTATGTACAAATACTACTTAATAAAAAGACAACTATCGCCATAGCTTAAAAATCTGAAATTATTCTCAAGAGCAAAGTCGTATATTTTTTTCCAGTCATCGCCTAAATATGCTGCTACTAACAGTAGTAATGTGCTTTTTGGTTGATGGAAATTGGTGAACATGGCGTCTACAACTCGATATTTATAACCCGGTGCAATTAATAATTGAGTCTTTCCTGTTAATAGATTAATTTTATTTTTCTCCATATAGGAAATTACTGCCTCTAAAGACTTGTTAGTTGAAATGTTATCGGAATCGAGCGTGTAAGGATCCCACTGGAATATCTCAAAATTTTGTTCTTCCTTGTGTAATAGTAACTTTGCTCCAAACCAGTATAAACTCTCCAGTGTTCTAACAGAAGTAGTTCCTACAGCAATACGTTTTGAATATTTTTTATCTAAAAGTTTTTTAATCTCCGCTTTTTCAATAATAATTTGCTCTGTGTGCATTTCGTGCTCACCTATAGTATCTGTATCAACAGGTTTAAAAGTTCCTGCACCTACGTGCAATGTTACTTTTGCGTTGTTAAAACCTTTTTTCTCGAGATTTTTTATTATCTCGTCGGTAAAATGTAGCCCCGCAGTTGGTGCTGCTACTGAACCATCGTTTTTTGCAAAAACTGTTTGGTATCTTTTTTTATCAGAATCCTCTGCTTCGCGGTTGAGGTACGGAGGAAGAGGTATTGTTCCTGCCTGCTCGAGCAGTTCAGAAAAAGTATTGTCAGAGTCCCATGAAAATTTTACTATATAAGAATT
Source organism: Bacteroidota bacterium (assembly GCA_034722575.1). Classification (GTDB taxonomy): domain Bacteria; phylum Bacteroidota; class Bacteroidia; order Bacteroidales; family JAIPAH01; genus JAIPAH01. The sequence continues at coordinate 3,171 of JAYEOD010000051.1, forward strand.
GCCTTCCTGTTTATCTTTTTCAACGTATAAGATAGTGTTTTCTATCTTCATTGATAATTTTCCTTGTTTCCATTTTTTGGCGTTGCCAATAAAGCACTTCCATAAGCCCGCTTTGCGCGATTGAAATCCTGTTTGGATATCTTGCATATAGGGCTCCAGAATGAATATCTCAATTAATGCACCGGTAGGTTTTCTGAATAGCATTCTTGCCTGCACTACTTTTGTCTCGTTATAGATAATAAGACTATCTTTAGGAAGAAAATTCTCTATATCGATAAACTTTTTCTCGCTGATATCACCATTTTTATAATAGAGTAACTTGGCTTGATCTCTGTGATCTAAAGGGTATTTTGCGATTTTTGAGTCTGGTAAGTTGTAGTTAAAACCTTCAATTTGGATGCTACGAGGATTCATTAATATTTATTTTGCGATTTTAGATTCTTTAAATTTTAGAGTGTTGTAAAAAGAGATTAGTCTCTTAAGCTAAAGTTTTTACCAAGATATACCTTTTTAATATACTCATCTTCGGCAAGCTCTTTAGGCTTTCCTTCTTTTAGTACGTTTCCCTCGAATAGCAGATATGACCTGTCGGTGATCTTTAGTGTCTCATGAACATTATGGTCAGTAATAATTACACCAATATTTTTTGCTTTTAGTTTAGATATTATCTGTTGAATGTCTTCCACGGCAATGGGGTCAACACCGGCAAATGGCTCGTCAAGAAGAATGAATTTAGGATCAACAGCTAGTGCTCTTGCAATTTCAGTTCTGCGACGCTCTCCTCCCGATAAGGTTATACCTTTACTTTTACGTAAGTTTGTTAATCCAAACTCTTCAAGTAACATCTCTGTTCGTTCGTTTTGTTCTTTTTTTGAGAATTTTGTAAATTCTAATACCGATCGTATATTGTCTTCAACACTTAGCTGACGAAATACAGATGCCTCTTGTGCTAAATAACCTATTCCCAGCTGAGCTCTTTTATACATTGGCTCGTCAGTAATTCTTTTATCGTCAAGAAAAATATCTCCGCTAAAGGGTTTTACTAAACCAACAATCATGTAAAAAGATGTTGTTTTTCCCGCTCCGTTAGGCCCTAGTAAACCAACAATTTCTCCTTGTTCTACTTTAATAGACACACCTTTAACAACTTTTCGTTGTTTGTATTTTTTTATCAGATTTTCAGTTCGTAAAAGCATCTTTATAGTATTCCTTCTTTTAAAATATCATGTAAATGAACTACGCCAACGTATTTATCATCTTTTGTAATTAAAATTTGTGTGATATCATTTGAGCGCATTATGTCTAACGTATCTGATACCAGAGTTTCGCTATCTACTGTTTTCGGAGATAGACTCATTATATCTTTAGCAAGAGTTTTTCCGATGTCTAGCCCTTTCTCTAACATTCTTCGTAAATCGCCATCGGTAATAATACCCGCTATATCGCCATTTTTCATTACCGCAGTTAAACCAAGACGCTTTGAAGATATCTCTATGATAACGTTTTGTGCACTATCATTAATATCTACTTTTGGTATTTCGTTGTTAGGATAAATATCAGAAGCTTTTAAATAGAGCTGCTTCCCTAAAGATCCTCCGGGATGATATTGAGCAAAATCTTTTGCTGTAAAACCACGATATTCCAACAAGCTTACGGCTAAGGCATCGCCCATAACTAACTGCGCTGTTGTACTCGACGTAGGGGCTAGGTTATTAGGACAGGCCTCTTTTGTTACTGTGGTATTTAAAATGTAGTTCGATTGTTGAGCTAAAAACGAATCGGTATTTCCTACAATTGCTATTAAAGTGTTACCACGATGTTTTATTATTGGTATTAAAACTTTTATCTCCGGTGTGTTACCGCTTTTTGATATGCAAATTACAATATCGTCTTTTCTGATAATACCTAAATCACCATGAACAGCGTCGGCAGCATGCATGAAAAAAGCAGGCGTGCCGGTAGAATTTAGGGTAGAAACAATTTTTAACCCAATATTAGCACTTTTGCCAATCCCTGTAATTATTACTCTCCCTTTTGATTTGTAGATTAGTTTTACAACCTCTTCAAAATCTTTGTTGATATTGGAAATTAAGTTGTCAATGGCACGTACTTCTTCTTTTATGGTCTCTTTTCCAGACTTTATTATATCGAATTTATTTTCTCTCAATTTTTTCTCTTTTATAATATTTGGTGCAAATATACATATTCTATGAATGAACACAGTCTATAAAATTATAAAGTTGAAAGTTTATAAGGTGATTGTATTGATAATATTTATGTTGTTCAATATGAAATGTTTTGTGTAACTATTTGATATCCACAAAGACTTTGTTTA